>CAOJDT010000032.1 GCA_948433295.1 uncultured bacterium | reverse complement strand
TACGACGTGGTTAAGCGTTTGAATTTTCTTAGCAAGTTCTTGTGCGTAACTCATGTCTTCAACGGATTTCAACTGTTTAATATTATTAAATACCGCGGAAATATTTTCGGGTTTATCAACTTTTACATGAAGAGTATCCGGAAGCGGATTGGAAACCTCGGGAAGATTCATTTCTCTTTTAAGGTTTGTCCATGATTCTTCTTTAGTTACGATTTTTACATTTTCTACGTGTTCGAATTCTTTAATTCTGTTTTTCGCAATATTTGTATCTGTTCCTGATTTCAGATAAACCGAAATTTCAAGAACGTTTCCAAGTTCATGTGCAAAAGATGAAATTGACATTGCGCTTCGGAAGAATGCTCCGAAAATAGTTAAAATTGCAGCCATTGTTGTAATTATGACGAGATTAACTATGCCTGTTCTTTTAACGTCATAAAACGTTTCCATGGTTAATCTGTACAAAATTCTTAATTCACACAACCAGTCTTTTGGAATGTGTTTTTTTACTTTTTTCTTTATTTTTAATTTTTGATTATTCATAAGTACCTGCTTGAATATCCCTTACAACTTCTCCGTTATCGAGTGTAATAACTCTTTTTCTGAAATAATCCACCATTGCGCTGTCGTGTGTAGAAACGATTACCGTAATTCCTCTTTGGTTAATCTGGTCTAAAATTTGCATGATTTCCATAGAGTTTTTAGGGTCTAAGTTTCCTGTAGGTTCGTCCGCGATTAACAAAGGCGGTCCGTTTACTATTGCACGGGCGATTCCGACGCGCTGTTGTTCTCCGCCCGAAAGTTCGGCAGGAGTGGCGTGCATTTTTTCATATAATCCTACGATTTTTAATGCGCCCGTTACTCTGGCATTTATTTCTCTTGAACTTATGCCGAGAGTTCTGATTACGTAGGCAACATTATCATAAATACTCATGTTCTGGAGCAATTTATAATCCTGAAAAACGATTCCCATGCAGCGTCTTAGGTTTGGAACCTTGTCATTGGAAAGATTTGCTATATTGATTCCGCTGATGGTAACGGTTCCGCTGGTCGGAAGTTCTTCGTGATACAAAAGTTTCATAAGGGTGGATTTTCCTGCACCCGATGAACCTACGATAAATACGAATTCGCCAGACATAATATCAAGGTTAACGTTTTTTAAGGCGTAGTGGTCATTTTTGTATTTTTTTGTAACTGCTCTGAATTGAATCATATATTCTTAATCCTTATTTTATTTGACGAGACGGTAAGTGTCGATTTGTTTTTTGATGCTTTTTGCCAGTTTTTGCGCTGTGAGTCCGTAGTAATCAAGAAGGAAATCCCACTTTCCGCTTTGACCGAACGTATCGTTTATGCCAAATCTGTGTACAGGCATAGGGTAGTATTCAGCAAGAAGTTCACAGACAGCACTTCCCAATCCGCCAATGATTGAATGGTTTTCAACTGTTATTACGAATTTTGTCTGTTTGGCTTTTTCAATAATTGTTGCTCCGTCAAGAGGTTTTACAACGGGTGCATTAAGAATTTGAATCGAATACCCTTCTTTTTTCAAAATCTCTGCGGCTTCAATGACTTCCGCAAGTGTTTCGCCGTTTGATATAACAGTAACATCGGTACCTTCTTCAATAACTTTAACTTTGCAAAAATCAAATTCATAATTTTCGTCAAATATATCACAAACGTTGGTTCGAGGAATTCTGATGTACATAGGACCGTAATTTTCTGCAGCGAATTTAATTACCTGTTCACATTCTCTGCAATCAGCGGGAACAATAACAGACATATTCGGAATACTTCTCATAAGAGATATATCTTCTAATGCCTGATGGCTTGCACCGTCTTCGCCCACAGTAATTCCGCCGTGAGTACCGATAATTTTTACGTTATATTCCGGATAACATACAGAGTTTCGAATTTGATCATAGGTTCTTCCCGTAGCAAACATCGCAAAGCTTGCAACAAAAGGAATTTTGCCTTCGGACGCAAGTCCTGCCGCAGTAGCAATCATATCCTGTTCTGCAATTCCCGAGTCAAAAAATCTCTCCGGAAATGCTTTACCAAAGATTTGTGTTTGAGTAGAGCATGCCAAATCCGCATCCATAACAACGATATCTTTATTTTCTTCCCCAAGCTTTGCAAGGGTTTTTCCAAAAGCAGACCGTATGGATTTTCTGTCGTTTTTATTAATCAACATCTGTATTTATTCCTCGTATTTCGTGAAACTCCAAGTCCGAACCTTAATAATAACGGCTCAATCAATATTATATCATAAATAATTTATTTGTCCTACAAATGTAAATATATCTTGATTTTTTGTAAATTTCCGAAAGTTTTTGTTAAGATTTATTAAAAAAATTGCCGATTTTAGCAATTTATTTTCTTGACGGTTATTTAAAAGGTAGAATAGGAATAAGACAACTTTATTTATTGAAAGGAAGAAAATAATATGATGCAAATTCCAAATTACCCAAATCCTTACTTGCAGCCACAACAGTTGGCAACACCTAATTACAATGCAGTAAAGATTGATGTTCACAATCCTAGTGTTAATACTCCGGGCGTAGGTCAAGCTGTTGTTAATACGCAACCTCAATACGCAGCACCTACAATGCCGTATTACACATATCCTCAAGCTCAATTATATGATTACCCGCAAGCTTCTCAACAAGCTTACTATCCGCCTGTAATGCAAACTCCGTTACAGCAAGCTCCGGTAGAAGTTCCTGCACCTCAAGTGGCACCCGCTGCCCCACAGGTAATCCAACAAAATTTTAATGCACCTCAACCTGTTGCCGAACCTGTTGTAACTCAACAAGCTCAGCAAGAACCAAAGGTAGTTGAAATGGTACCGCCTGCACCCTTAACACCTCAGGTTGACTTAAATGCGTTCGTAGCTAAATTGACAAACCCTGACTACGAAGTACAGGCGGCTACTATGGAAGAAATTTCAAAACTCGTAAAAGAAGATCCCCAAAAGGCAACAGAATTACTTGATGTTAAAGTAATGGATGCGTTGACAAATATTGTTAAAGCAGACACATCGGCTTTAGCCGGTCCTACAGCTGAACAATTGGCTGCTCGCCAGAAAAATGACGCAGGACAGGCTAACGAAGCAGAAAAAACTTTAGCAGAAACTCCTGCTCCTTATGAAGCTGCTGAAAGAAACAAAAGTTTTGCAATTTATACATTAGCAATCTTGCAAAAACTTTACGGCGATGAAGTTGAAAAATTAACAAATTCAACAGTTCCTTTAACTGAATTGCCTGGCGCAGTAACTATTGTTGAACAATTGAAAAACAATGCTAACCCTATGGTTAGAACATCTGCAGCAGAAGCGTTAAGCTTTATCCAAAACCCTGCTTACAAAAATGATTTGACTACCATTTTCAATGTAGCTAAATCGGATGTTGATTCTAATGTTCAAGAAGCAGCAAATGCAGCGCTTGAAAAATTAAATAATTTGGCTGAAGCTAAAACTTTAGAAATGCCTCAAGCTCCTGCGCAAGCAGCTTAATTAAAAATTCCTTTCTTTAAATAAGCAAAGAAAAAATCCCCCTTGATAAAATCTTGGGGGATTTCTATATTGAGAATTTTGAAAAAGTAGTGTATAATTAAATATGTAGAATAAATGGAGGTAAATTATGAAAATGCTTGATATGACTGCATTTGCGGGGGGGGGGGCAGACTGAGTCTGAGCGCCACCTTGGAAAGAATCTTGTAGAATCACTTAGCACGAAAAATAGAACTAGCACGAGAATTTTAGAATCGTTTTTGGAGAAAAATGCTTTAGGGTTCTGTAGACGCAGCACTCTGACACTAAAAAGCGATGAGGCACGTGAACTGCCATTAGGTGAGTTAGCGCCAAACCTTGGAAAGAGCCTTGTAGAATTACTAAGCACTAGAAATACAAAACACACGAAAAATACAAAGGTGTTTTTGACAAAAAATGTCTTTTGGGGCTTGACCCGCAATCGCATAGTCTCTGCGGGTGAGGGGTTCACTTTGGCAGAGGTGCTAATCACCCTCGGAATAATAGGAATCGTTGCGGCGATGACAATGCCGACTATTATAAATAAATGTCAGGAAGCTATTTTAAAAAATCAGTTCAAAAAAGCGTATGCAACTGTTTATAATGCTTATTATAAAACTTTAAGCGACTTAGATTTTAATAATACCTGTTTTTATAGTACCGGTACAACTTCAAATCCTAATGATTGTAAAATTTTTCGTGAAAATTTCATAAAAAACTTAAAAATATCTAAAATTTGTGACCGTGGCGAGGCTGAAGGATGTATTCCAAAATATAAAGGTATTGAAGAAGTCAAACAATCCATAAAGCCGGATGCAACAGACGAGGAATTAGATTTTGCAAAAAATAATTGTTATTTTTCAAAAACACAAATTCCGAATTATAACGCAATAGTTTTGGCTGATGGCGTTACAATCATTCCGTCAAAAAATCATGGTGCTGATCAGTTAATGTATGCTGCAATGGATATTAACGGTAAAAAAGGTCCTAATAAATGGGGGTATGATATTTTTGTGTATCAAGCTTCGTTTTATAATATGAAAAAGTTAGATTTTACTGGTGACGGTTGTAACAACAATTTTATTGAAAAAGGCGGTAAAAATATTAAACAAATGTTGCAGCAATAAAAAAAGAGGATTTCAATCCTCTTTTTTATTGTGAGATTCCGAAACAAGTTCGGAATGACATTATATCCGACTTTTTATACAGTTTGTGCTGATTTGTAACTTTCCGGGAGCGGTGCACAGTTTTCGTAATCCGCGAGTTCTGAGATTTGCTTGCACCATTCGTAAATAATTACATCTTCAGGCAATTTGTAAGATATCGGTTTGCCGATGTGTAAGTTTACTTTTCGTCTTGTAAACGGTTTTAATTTCGGATATCCGTTCCAATCCGCGATAGCAACCGGAATTATGTCTGCTTTTGCATTTTTTGCAATAACAACGAATCCTTTTTTTATTCCTTCCAGTTTGCCGTAAGGTCTTGTACCTCCTTGCGGAAATACGCCGAGCGACCAGCTTGTTTTAAATACATCGCGAACGGTTTTGAATGTGGCTATTTCCGGTTTTGTTCTGTCAACGGCAAAGGCTCCGAGTCTTTTTATCAGCCAACTGAACTTTTCTTCCGGTTCAAACAGTTCTTTTTTAGCCATAAACGCGATTAGTTTCTTTACAGCCATTGGCACGAGAAAAGGGTCAAAGTTTGAAACGTGGTTTGCCGTGAATATATATTTATCACGCTTATTCCATTTCGGAAGATTTTCTTTTCCCGTTATTGTAAAGTCATAAAATATTTTGAAAAAGTTCACTACAACGATATGAAGAAAACATAAATAGAATACAGATCTGAAAATATTATATTCAGAAGCATATCGTCTATTAAAGTTTCTTTTCTGCTTCTTACTCATTCTCAACTCCAATCTTATCCTGAGCGGTTTCCTCAGGTATATACTTAAATCCTGTCAATTCTTGTATTTGTTCAATCCATTGAGCAACAACGCTGTCAACATCTTTGCTGTACGGAATAGGTTTGCCTATTTTTACGATAATTTTTCCCGTAAACGGCCATCTTTTAACCTCGTTGGTACCGATGATTCCAACAGGAAGAACTGCACATTTTGTCGATCTTGCCAATCCTGCAAACCCTTTTGTCACTCCGCGAATTTCTCCGGGAATTCCTCTTGTGCCTTGTGGAAATATCCCAAAAACCCAGTTGCTTTTTTTGATTTCAAGAACGGTTTTTATTGTTGAAGGTCCTAGGCTTTCTCTGTTCACCGCAAATGCGCCGAGCCAGTCTATCCACCAGCGCAGCAGAGGAATATCAAACAATTCTTTTTTAGCCATAAATGATACATGTCGAGGCATTATTCCGACCAACATAGGCGGATCCAGTGTAGATAAGTGGTTGGGACAAACAATATACTCGTTATCTTTCGGCACATTTTCCATTCCGTGAACTTCAAGTCTGTATACCAGTTTTAATCTAATCATATAGAAAAAACCGCAGATTATATCCTGAAACAGTCCTCTCCAATAATTAAACTGTTTTGCTGTGCGTTTTGTATATTCATTTTTCTTTTTAGACATAAACATCTCCCTTAACCAACATTATACAATAAAAATTTTTATTGTATAATTATAACAAAAATAAGGAGAAAGAGTTATGACGTTACCCGTGACATCTGATGTAAAGTTAGAAAATGAACTTTTTAAAAGTGTTTATGACAAGACGCCCGAATATGTTAAAAATCTTAATTTGATGGATTTTTCCAATACCGGTGAATTTAGTTTTATATTAAAAAAAGAGCATCTTGAAGCTTATGACGAAAATAAAAATCCCGAAGGGTTAAACCTTAAAGAATGGTTTGCAAATTACGCGAAAGAAGCAAAAGTTTCTACTGCAGGAATCCGCGGACCTCAGAATATTTTATACCCGCAGGACACAAGATTTCCGATAAACCTTGTGGGGATTGTTCTTGCTACTCTTGCAAAGGCTCTTGTAGCAAACGAAAAATACAAAGGAAAAGAGATTTTAAAAGTTGCGGGTCGCGAAGTAAGATATAATTCTGAATTGTTTTTGGATGCTATTGCAAGAATCCAGGCGGCTAACGGTATTAAAACTCTGGTTCCTGTTGAAAGAAAAACTGTTCCTATTTGGCTTGCTTCATTTTTAGCATTCAAGTTAGATTTACTTGGCGGTGAATATATTACCTCAAGCCACGGAATTTCCGTTAAAAACGCAACAAAGGATTTGAATTCTCAGGGCAGCCAGTATTTGCCTGAAGAATCGCTTGAATTTGTTGATAAAATTCAGGAAATTTTTGACAAAACCGAAAAATTCGGAACTTATGAAATTAAGATTGCTGCAAAAAATAATCCGCTTATTGATGAAAAGATTATGGCAAAACTTAACGACGGTGTGGATTTGTATGTTGATTATCTTAAATCAGGGGTCGCAAAGAAGATTAATCTTGATTTGATAAAAGCTTTTAACGGCAAAATCGTAATCGAAAATGTCGGAGGTTCCGCATATAGAACTTTATCGAGAGTTTTAAAAAATCTTGGCGTTTCGGAAAAGTTTGATTGGTTTAATATTGAGGAAGATCCGTTCTTTCATTCTATCGGAAAATATGATGTTACGCCTAAGGGTGAACATGCTTTTTACGATTATTCCGTTGATGCGACGGTTGTTGCCAAACGTCAGAGCGGCGAAAAATTCTTCCCTGTAATAGAAACGCTTCATTACGAAGATAAATTGAAAAATTATCCTGTAGGAACCGCAGTTCTTATTACTGACCCTGACCATGACAGGCTGACTATTACTCAAACGGAATCAGCTTCAAGAAAAGATTTCTTAAAAGAAAACGGTATTGATTTTGTAGAAATCGACAACGAAAAAATCCTCACTGTATTTACTGCAAATCAGGCATTCTTAATGCTTATGGATTTCTGGGCAAAACAGTTGAAGGCTGAAAATTTGTGGAACAATCATCCGAGATTTATGATAAAAACAACGGCTTCGGCTTGTTCTTGGGATGAGTGGGCTGCAAAGAACGACGTAAAAGTAGTTAATGTCCCTGTAGGTTTCAAAGAAATTGCAAATATTATGAAAAAAGTTGAACTTCAACTTAAAAATTCTCCAGAGAGTGAGGTTATTGTTGACGATGTTCTTGGCAATTCTATTAACCTTGGGGTAAATCCTCGTCTTCTTTTCGGCGGAGAAGAGTCAGGCGGAATGATTATGGGTACAGAAGATTTGATTGAATCTCTTGCAGGCAGAAAAGCTGTGGCAATGAGGGAAAAAAGTGCAACAGAAGCAATTGTTGTCGCATCGGCATTGATTGCAAAACTCAAAGACAAACCGCTTTCCGATTATATGAAAGAAGTCTTTGACGATAATAATATTATAGGTCGCTACGATACAAGAGTCGATATTGCTTATTATAACGAATCCGAGCCCGATATAGAAAAACTTAAGCAGGCTAAAATTGAAGGCGAAAAGAAACGTACCAAAAACGATTTGTTCTACCTTTCAATGGCAATGGGTGTGAAAAAAGGTATTATGACAATAGAGGATGTTAAAGAAGTTCTTAATGATTCGTTTAAAAGTCTGATTTTCGATAATTTGGAAGAAATTAAATTTGTCGGCGACGGTACATATTTGAAATTTTCAGACAAATATATAGAAATAAGACCTTCTGGAACAGATGCCAAAACAAAGGCTTACGGCGGCGGTTCCGATAAAGAGATAATTGAAACTTATGCAAATGTCCTGGGGAATTACTCCGGCGAGAGAACGGATTTACATAAGAAATTTATTTCAGATGAATTTTACGAAAATACAAAAGACGAGGCTATGAAATATTATCTTGCTTTTGTTGACAAAGGCGCAAACAACGAACTGTTTGAGATTCCTGAATATAAATTCTAAGTTTAAGGCGGGTTTAAAAACCCGCTTTTTATTTATTATATTTTTTTCTTGCTTTTTTGGCGAATGATTTTTTTGCAAAGTCTATAGCCTGGAGTTCGGAATAAAAAATATGTTTTTCAGGAATTTCTTTTGTTATCTTGTATTCTTCAAGTTGGGATTTTAAATTCGGGTTTTTTAATACGAGTATAAGTTTTATGTGTTGAGATTTCAGCCGCAAAACAATATCTTCCAAGGCGAAAATTGCAGAAATATCAAGTTTATCCTCAAAGTCACAATTTAATATAAGATATCGTGTTCCGAGAAGTTCATCGAACTGGGAAATCAATTGAGTTGCCGAACCGAAAAAGAATTGTCCGTCAATATGCACAACCCGTATCTTGAGTTTGTAATCCCGTTCGACTTCTTTTTCCAGTTTAATTATATCTTTGTCGTAAACTTCTTTTTGAATAAGTTTTGCATTGTCAGCGACTTTTTTAGCATATAAAAGTGCAGCAAGAGTGATTCCTGCTCCTACTGCTACTATCAGGTTGTAAAAAACTGTTAATAAAAATACAACAGCAAGAACGTATTTGTCCTCTTCTGAGGCAAGTTTTAAAACTTTTAACAGTTTAATATCAATTATATCGTATCCGATTTTTATCAAAATTCCGGCAAGTACACATAGTGGAATTTCAGCGACAAATCCCGAGAATTTATAAAGCATTAACACAAGAATAATAGGACAAATTATTGCAGCAAGTTTTGTGGAGGCTCCTGTCTTAATTGCGGCAACCGTACGCATTGTTGCAGCAGAACCTGGTACGCAGCCAGTCAGTGTGCAGCAAATGTTTCCTATCCCCTGTGAGGCAAGAAGGGTTTTGGGAGAAATTTTTGTTTTTGTAATGGAATTACATACAAGACCTGTTAAAAGTGTCTCGGATGAAAGAATTATCGAAAGAGTAATACCGTAGTGGAAGTAAGTTATTATATCGTGAAGGTTACTTTTCGGAAAACTGAAGACAGGTAATGTTGCCGAAATTTCCGAAATTTTAGGTATATTTAATCCCGTTTTTATAGATATTAATGTACATATCACAAGGGCAAGAATTTGGGAAGGAAGGTATTTATTAAGTCTTTTCGGTATTCCGAATACGATTACAAGAGTTAAAATTCCAAGAAGTGCTGCTTGAATATTCATCGTATGCAAAGACGTAAGAATATGTTCAAGGCTTTCTATGGTATTTGAGAAAGGTTTAAGCCCTAACAACGGATTTAATTGCATTATAATAATAATTGTACCCACACCGTTCATAAATCCTGAAATTACAGGATAAGGTACGTATTTTACGATTTCGGTGAGTTTGGTTAATGACAGAATTATCTGGAAAATTCCTGCCATTAAAATTATCAAAATTACCGAGTTAATATCTTTATTTAATGCGTGCATAATAGATGCAACAACAATTGCAACAGGGCCGGTAATTCCTGAAATCATCGGAACTTTTGAACCCAGAATTCCTGCAACAAAGCAAAGAATAATGGCTCCCCATATCCCGGCACTTGCGCCAAAGCCTGTTGCAACCCCGAAGGCAAGCGCCTGCGGCAGCGCAATAATCGCAGCATTCAAGCCTCCGAATATGTCTCCTAAAATAATGTTTAATCTCGTTTGCACATCCTTAATCATGTTCTTATTCTAGCATAAATTTATTACAATATGCTTTTTTTATGATAAAGTAATTCTATGAGACTGAGAGATATTTATAAAGGTAATAGCGGAAAACCTAAGATTTCTTTTGAAGTTTTTCCTCCAAAGGGCGGAGAAGAACAATATCCCGCACTGTATGCTGAATTGAATTCTTTAAAAAAATATAAGCCCGAACTGGTTTCGCTTACGTGGGGCGCAGGCGGCAATAACAATAATTCAATGGAACTGGTGAAAACTTTGCATTGCGACCTCGATTTGAATATTATGGCGCATTTCACCTGTATTTGTAACAGCAGAGAGAATGTTGAAAATCATATTAGAGATATTGAGTCGCTCGGGGTTAAAAATATCCTTGCTCTTCGCGGTGACGAACCTAAAGATTTAACAGTTTGCCACAGAGATTTCAGATATGCAAATGAACTTGTTTCTTTTATAAAAGACCGAACAGATTTGTCTGTAGGTGTCGCGGGTTATCCGGAAGGTCATATTGAGGCATCCGATTTGAAAACCGATATAGAAAATCTTAAGCGTAAAGTAGATTGCGGTGGTGAAGCTGTTTTTACTCAATTGTTTTTTGATAATGATAAATTCTTTTCTTTTGTGGAAAAAGTCGGGGCTTGCGGGATTAATGTGCCCGTTATTGCGGGTATTATGCCGATAATAAGCGAAAAGCAGGTTGAAAGAATGACTTCTATGGCTAAAATATCGATTCCTTCACGTCTGAAATCACAAATTGAAAAGTTTTCCGAAAATTCGGATGATATGAAAAAACTCGGAATAGATTACGCAAGCGAACAGTGTCAAAAACTTATAGAATCAGAAGTTGCAGGGTTACATTTTTATACTTTGAATAAATCTTACTCAACTTCAAAAATTTTGGATAATATTGCTGCCACTGTGTAGCAGGAGGGTTAATTTATGGAAAATTTAAATAAATATATTGAACATACTCTTTTAAAACAAGATGCGACAAAAGAAGAATTTGACAAGCTTTTTGCAGAAGCAAGAGAATATAATTTTCGCGGTGTTTGCGTAAACCCTGCCTACATAAAATCTGCAAAAGAAGCGCTTGAAGGTACTGATGTTAAGGTTGTTACCGTTATCGGATTTCCGCTTGGGGCAAATAAAACCGAAGTTAAGGCTTTTGAAGCTTCCTGTGCGGTGGCTGACGGCGCTGATGAAGTTGATATGGTTCTGAATGTTTCGGCATTAAAAGATAAGAATTATGATTATGTAAGAGAAGATATTAAAGCTGTAAAGATTGCATCAAAAACTTCTCCGCTTAAAGTTATTCTCGAAACTGACCTGTTAACCAAAGAAGAAATTAAAAAAGCATGCGAAATTTGTGTTGAAGCAAAGGCTGATTTCGTAAAAACTTCAACAGGTTTTGTAAAAAACGGTGTCGGTGCAAAAGTCGAAGACGTAAAACTTATGTATGATACAGTTAATGCGCATGGTTTGAAAGTTAAAGCTTCCGGCGGAATCAGAGATAAAGAAGCTGCAATAAATATGATTAACGCAGGCGCATTCAGCCTTGGAACTTCTTCCGGTGTGAAAATTGTTTCGTAATCATTATAATATTATTGAGGTAATTTAATGACATTCTGAACTTGATTCAGAAACTCTTATGAAAAGGATTAACTAATGGGTGATGAAGATAAGCAGTATGACGCCACCCCGAGGAAGTTGGAGCAGGCGCGTAAGGAAGGGCAGGTTGTAAAGTCAAAAGACTTTTCAACGGCTGTTTCGCTGCTTATTCTGTTTGTCGCAATTTTCGGACTTGCGCCTTTCATCTGGAACCAGATTTCGCAGCTTTTTGCTCTTCTCTATGAACAAATCCCGAATACTCACCTTGATAAAATAGGGCTGTCTTATATTTTTATGATTACCGTAAAAACCGCAGTCCTGATTATCGGACCTATTCTGGCTCTGGCATGGCTTGTTGCAATTCTCGCCGATTTCGTTCAGGTGGGACCTCTTGTTGCGATTGCGCCTTTGATGCCTAAACTCGATAAACTTAATCCGACGAAATATTTCAAAAATATTATGTCAATTAAAACCCTGTTTGAGTTATTTAAGAATATTTTGAAAGTTATAATTCTCGGATATATCGGCTGGATGGTTTATTCAGGACATATTGAGCATATTTTAATGCTTGCTTCAATTGACAATAATTTTGCGGTCATGGTTGAATTCGGGCATTTGATTACAGAATTTATATTCAAAGCCTGCATTGCCTTTCTTGTCATTGCGGCTGCGGATTACGGGGTTACAAAGTGGAAGTTTTTGAAAGACCAGAAGATGTCTTTTAAAGAGATTAAAGATGAATATAAAAACACTGAAGGTGACCCTAATGTCAAGGCGGCACTTCGTCAACGACGTATGCAAATGCTGCAGAGAGGCATGATGGATTCGGTTCCGGATGCGGATTTTGTTGTTACAAATCCTGTCCATGTGGCATGCGCAATGAAATATAAGGCTGAAGAAATGGAATCTCCCATGCTTATTGCAAAAGGTACCGAGTTAATTGCAAAAAAGATTATCGGTATTGCAAGAGAGCATGGAATTCCTGTTATTGAAAACCCGCCTGTAGCAAGAGCTTTATATAAAATGGTCGACTTAAACCAGCAAATTCCGCCCGAATTGTATAAAGCGGTTGCGGAAATTTTACTGTTTGTTTACAACTTGAAAAAAAATAAAAATCAAGGTAGAATAAATCAAGAGCCTAAGAAATAATTATGATTATGCAGGATAAAAATAAGCTAAAAGAATATATTGAAATAGTACAAAAGGTTGCGAAGGTTGAGCACAGACGTATTCCGTCACATATGGTGGAGTATGAAGAACTTTTGTCTATCGGTATTATTGCGATTCAGGCATTAATCAAAAATAAGACAGAAGAACAACTCGCGCGTTATAATGCCGCTTACGTTGCGACTGCGGTAAGATGGGCTATAAGAAACGAATTAAGAATAAGATATAAGTGGTACTCTTTAAAACATAAAGCGGAAGAAGAGTCGGACGAAGAAACCGATAACAGTGAAGAAGGACAAAAATCCAAAGTCCGTGAAGCTATTTACGAGACAGTACTTTCAATTGATGGGCTTGCAGATGCGGCAAGTGATAATGATTCTCCGTTTGACTTTTTGAAAGATAACCATGCCACACCTGATGAGAATGCTGAAATTTCTGAAATGGGTCGAATGATACGTGAAGCAATTTCAAAACTTCCGGCAAAAGACAGAACCGTTGTGGAATACCGATTCTACAGAAACATGCAGGTAAAAGATATTGCACGTCAGGTAGGGCTTTCATCTTCCAGAGTTACCCGTATTGTTCAGGCTGCTTTGCTTAATATTAGAGAATATCTGCACAGCAGAGAACAGTATGGAACTTAGGCGTCAATAATTTTGATTCGGTCGTCTTCTTTGATTTCTATAGGTTGAGTTTGTTTTCGGATGAAATCAGCCGTGTAAACGTTTTTATCTACGTCAAACTTTTGTTTTATGTAATCCGGATTAGGGTTTGTCGGCAGATAGTCATCTCCTCCGCAGGCAAAGAAATCGTCGCATGCTACTGTTAAGGTTTTTGTTGTGCTTGGATTATTTACGTCTATTTCGGAACGATTTCCATCTCTATCTACGAACGATACTTTTTTGAGTTCACCTTTTGTGGTTACAGTGTATTCTAATCCTGAAACCAGAAGGATTCCGGGTTTGTGACCCGGATTAAGGAATGATTTTGCACCGACTTTAAGTGCATTAACAATCTGTTGTTCTGTTAGTTCACAAACCATCATTTTATCTTCAAACGGGGTAACATCATTAATTCTTCTGTCATCTATGCTTCCAGGAGCAAAATATCCGCGAAGGTTTCCTGCATTAAGAATTGCCACATCGGTTTTAAGTGCATCTCTCATCGCGTCTACGATGAAGTTACCGTGAGGGTTATTTTCAATTAACCTGTCTTTTGGTGCAGGTGGTGCAGATTTAATTTCTCCAAGTATTTCGGGTTTGCCGATAATTGATTCGACTGCGGTTTTGTATGGGAGAGTTCTGGTAAAGAGACCTGTTCTTCCGACATTATTTTGAACTTGAATAATGTGACCGTTTTCGTCGAATTTTGTTTTCAATATGCCTGCAAATTCCCCGTCTTTTCCTATTTGGGTAAGAACTACCGGACTGCCTGATTTTGAATAGAGAAGGTTTTTGTTTTCTTTGATACCTTTATACAAATCGTGAGTGTGACCGCCAAGGATAATGTCGACACCGTCGGTTTCCTGCGCAATACGTTTATCAGCTTCTTTTCCTGCGTGAGAAATTACGATAATTTTATTAATACCTTGTGATTTTAAATTATTAAGTTCTTCCTGAACTTTTTTAATTGTTGTATCAATGTCGTCTATTTTTATATCTTCCAGTGATTCTCTGGTTCCGACGCGTTCTATGGCATCTGATGGTGCGATACCTATGATACCGAATTTTTCTCCGTTATGTTCTTCAATTCTGGATTTTTTAATTTTGCCTGCCATAGGGCTGTTTGGTGCAACGGTTGTATTAATTGCAAGAAGTTCATATTTAGCGTCTTTCAACGTAGTTGCAAAAGCTTCAGGGGTAGCATCAAGTTCGTGGTTTCCGAGAGCATTTGCGGTTACGCCTATCCAGTTCAGGAAGTGGTTTGCTACTTTGTTTGTCAGAGGATTTGAGCCGAGAAGAATATCGCCGGACGCAAGTTTTAATTTTGCACCGTTTGATTTCATTGCGTCAAACAGTTTAGCAACAGCACCGATTCTTTCCATATTTGTCATTTTTCCGTGTAAATCCGCAATATAGAAAATATCTGCATCAACTGTTTTTTGTGGCATTGGTTGTTGTGCAGGAAGTGTTTGTGGCTGCTTGTTTAGGGTTTTTGCCGTCGTATATTTTGTGAGTAAGTTTGTATTTGGGTATGAACCGATGTTGTTAATCATATTATGCTGCGTCCTTTTTCATCTGTTTATAGCTGTTTAAGCCTTCAATCCAGTTTTCAGTTAGTTGTACGTCATTTTCTACAATGTCATGCGGTAGTGCCGCGTGGTGGATTTTTGGCAGTAGGTAATCTTCATCGTATTCAATCGGCTCGAACAAATCGTCGTCCGTATCATTACAGATGAAAATTAACTTGTCTTGTACCGAAGGGTTTTTAGAGTCTTTAGGGGCCTTTTTGTAACCTATAATGGTTATTTCGTGCCCGTTTATTATGTAATTGTTTTGATCAAGTTGCGTGTAGCCTATGATAACGTTTTCACCTCTATCCAGTGATGTCGTTATCTGGCGTTTCATTGTGTTCAGATCTGTTTCATAACCGACGACTCTTTCATCGTCATCGACTGTCTGATAGGTTATTGAAATCTTATTTTTGTCTTCTACAACTGATTCCGTGAATGTTTTTTCAAATTCAATCAAGCCTTTATCATTCTGGTTAAATTTCCCTGCGCGTTTGTCTGTGAGTGAGTCATAAGATTGTTGGGAGCCAACCTGCATAAATGTTGATTGCATAAGTACGTCGGTTGCAGAGCGTTCGTAAGGGTCTTTGTCATTTGTTTGAATTTGAGCTCTTATGATTGCATTTTTGTCGGGCGCGAATGTGAGTTTTGCTTTGTTAAAATCTTTCATTTCAAAAGGAATTTCAAAAGCGTTCAAAAGCCATATTGCGTCCAGAGTATTGTCTGCAAGATTAGAAAGTTTGATTTCCTTTTCGACTGCCATTTTCGGGGAACTTATTCCTTCAACGAATCTGGCAAATTCTGCAGGCATTTGTTTGGCAAGGTTAAATTCTATACTTGAGGCAACACAGGTTCCCGAATGGTCGACGTTAATTTCCATATCTGCGATTTTGCGTTTCAGAAGATTAGTTTTTCTCATCGCATGGTCATCCATATAAATCTCTCTCACGCCTTCGTAAACGTTTTTCGGAAGATTTCCGAATCGTTGAGTAATATTGAATGGTGAATATAATGTATTAATAGTGTCTTTAAGAATTCCGCTGTTTGACAATCCGTTTGCACGCGGAGTTGTCGCTATTTTATAAAGGTTATCCAGAACGGTTGAATTATCATTTGAATTTGCGTTCAAAAGAGTACCTTGTTTTAGCATTAATTTTAAAAGTTTTTTGCTGCTTTTATCAAGATGCTGTAAAATTTCGTTATATTTGTTTTTTTCGTCTTTTCCTTCAAGTCTTGTTCGCAATTGTGAACTTGTCAGGGCTGCATTAAACGGAACATAATTTATCGGATTGGATGTGAAAGACGGAGTTCTCGACACGGAGGTGTCTTCTTTTTTTGTAACACAATCGGTTTTTACATTGCGAATTGTGTTATAATTATATTGTCGAAAATCGGGATTTATTGAATACACCATTTTCACTCCACTACTAACTATTATAATAAAAAACAAAACTGTTTAAAAGTTGCTAGTGTGAACCTTTATTTGTAAATAATGTAACAAAATTTTCAGAGGAAGTATTGAAAGATTACAAAGTTAAGCCGCTTACAAAAGAACAGATTTTAATCTCAATTGACCGCCTTACAAGGTTTAAACATCCTGAAGAAAAGTATTTGAGGGTTTTTAAGGATATTATTACATCAAATTTGATTTATCCGAAATTTAAACGTTGTGAATTGGATGAAATGGATTATATTGCGCTTACGCAGCTTGCAGAGTATGTTTTTAATTATTCGCTGGACGGACAAGCTGATTTAAGTATTAACCAAAAGCTTGCAGAATATGAAAATTCTGTTTTTGAAACGGATTATAATACGCAACAACTGTTGAGGAATAATTTTAATTACGCTTCCGCAATAAAATTAATTCCAAAAAATGCGCCTTTGAATTTAAAGTGGTTAAAGTCTCTTGGTGAAGTCGGTTATTCAAATATTGCGCGACAGTTACATGCCTTGCGTTTTCCTGTTGAAAAACTTGTTATATGCGAGGGGATTACGGAAGAAACTCTTTTACCTGAATTTGCCCGTCTTCTGGGTTACGATTTTGACAAAAACGGAGTATATGTGCTTTCTGCGGGCGGTAAAAATCAAGTCGTCAAAATGTTTTATAAGTTTACTGAGACATTTAAACTTCCGATTTTTGTATTACTTGATAACGATGCACTTGAAAATTCTGAAGAGATTAAACCGCGTTTGCGTGAATGTGACAAAATTTATCTTTTGAAAAGCGGCGAGTTTGAGGATGCACTGCCCGTAAAACTGCTTGAAAAAACTTTGCGTTATGCAACTGAAAATATTTCACTACCTTTGGATGATGATATAAAAATGGGGCATACT
The DNA here is from genome assembly GCA_948433295.1 of uncultured bacterium. GTDB lineage: Bacteria > Cyanobacteriota > Vampirovibrionia > Gastranaerophilales > Gastranaerophilaceae > Scatousia. Next base: position 4,431 of record CAOJDT010000032.1, on the reverse strand, counting down.
GTAGAGTATCTGGAAGAATTTTTCAAGCACAGAGGGCTTCATGAGTTTAAAAAAGCCGAGTTTGCTCAGATGTTAAAATCTAATCTTTCTGATACGATTGAGCTTTCTGATGAGATAAAAAATGTAATTGAGTTGATTAAGACATTATAACAAAAAAGACGAATCCCGAAAGATTCGTCTTTTAATTTTAGGTTATCGCTGTGACTTCGTCCGTCCGCAAATTCGCTTCTTGCTCGTTCGCGTTTAACGGGTCTGGATTTTGCCTGCTTGTCTTGCTTACGCAAGCCAACACCGCAAAATCGGCGCCCTCAGCTCGCTCGCGCTATTTACCGCCGTAAAGTACTGCAGACGCTGCTTCTGTAGCAGGAAGAATTGTTTGATCATACATAATTACAGGATATACGTCTGTTGGGTTAGTAACTTTACAGTCAGTTACGTTAGCTGCGTTCCAGTCTTGTCCGTCACAGTTAACAAGTTTGTTAGGGTTCTTTTCACCGTTAACGTCAATCATAGCCTTACAAGGTGATGCTTCTGAACATTCTTTAGCATCTTTTTTGAATGTGAATGTAATACCATCATTGAAGTATAATGTGTAGTTTCCTGAACCAGGACCGATTTTAGCTTTGTCACTAACTGTACCTTGACCTGTAATAGTCCATTTGTCAGCAGTGCCGGTACCGTCGTCAGTTTTAATAACGTTCATACGGTTGTTGAACAAGTTATACAATGTTGCATCAGTAGTAGCGGTACCTGTGCTTGTTTGGCTTAAGTCATAGTCATCAAGAGCAATGTTTAATACTACTGCTTGAGATAATACAGACAAAGCTTTTTTGTAAGCGGTTCTGTACTGAGCACCGTTAGTTGAGTTCATTAATGTAGGCATAGTCATTGCAGCTACAACACCGATAATACCGAGTGTAATCAATACTTCTGCCAAAGTAAAACCGAATCTTTTTGTCATAATCTTTACCTTTCTTTTTAAATATAGCATCACGTTAACACGTTTTATTTAAATCTTTTTGTTAATCGTTTATATACTCATAATTCTCATTATACATTACATTATACCAATTTTTTTGAGGTCTGTCAAGTGTGGTATATATTATTTCTGTAACGCATATATTTTGAATTCTGAGGGTTTTAATTCTTCAAAAGTCAATTCCGACAAGCCTTTTTCAAGATATAAAGGCGTAAAACGGTTATCTTTCAATATATATTCTGATGTTATAGTAAAATCTCCCGGTAATTTTAATTCTTTATTTATAACGGACAGTCCTTCTTTAATTTCTGAATAACAGGAGCCATCCTTATCCTCAACTGATACAAATTCTGTAGGATAGTTATAATTGGATACAACAAGGAAGGCTTTTTTCAGTGGTTCTTTTGAGATAAGCCATGCCGTAAAGCCATCATCTTCCTGTATTATAATTTGTGCTTCACCTTCAGTAATAATCGGCTGCGATTTTACAAAACGATCAAGGGCATCAAATTTGTTAAAGAAGTCATAATTCTTTTCGCGCGGCATTGATTTTTCTTCACCGATGACGCTTTCGATTCCACGTTTTGTAAAGCTTTCATCTCCGTCAATGTACAGCATTGGTCTTTGGGCGTATTTACCACCCGGGAGAAGTTTATATTTTGCCCATTTATATAAAGCGCCTTCTTGTGATAATTGTCCCGGATATTGATTGATTTCTCTGAATTCGCCGTCCTGATTGTTGTAGGTTTTCAGGATTGACAGGTGCTTTCCTTCTTTAAAGTTAATATTATAATTAGCCAGATTTTGGTTATCTTCTGTAATACATTCAGGCGTTTTGCTCTGTTGGCAGATAATATCGTTGCCCCAAAGAAGGTCAAAGTTCATATCAGCATGGTATTCTTTCAGGAAGTTGTCCCAGAGCATGTATTCCGCAAGGGTTCCGAAATAAGGGATTTTCTTTTTCATTGCGGTATTAAGTTCGTTGAGAACGGTACGAGGTGCTCGATAGCTTATAGGAACACCGTCTTTCTCCGAAACTGTATCTACGATGTGATCTATATGGTCAACTCTGAATCCGTCAAAGTTGTAATCTTCCTGTAATTTTTGCATATATTCTATAAAATAGTTAACAACGGGCTTGTTGTAGGTTCCGTCTTCCAAAAACGCAAAATAATAAGGTGTTTGGCAATCCAGATTTGCGAAATTTGTTACATCTTCGCCTTTGTAATCATAATGTTTAAATACAGGGTATCCGCCGCATTCGCTCATTTTGTCGTAAACAGGGATTCCCGCAGAACACCATGCCCCGCCAGGTGCAGGCCACAATCCTTCTTTGATTAATTCCTGTATTGTTTCTATTTGTTTTGTAATATCATCTTCTGTTAATTTTTGATTTGATTTAAAGTCATGAATCTTTCCAACCAGTTCTTTTACACGTTTGTGTATTTTTATCTGATTATCTTTTTTTAGCATGTTGTTGGAAATTTCTTTTTTCAACTCATCCATTTCATCTTCGAATTTGTTGAAAATTGTCTGATAATGTTCGGTTAAATTTCCTGTACTACCGTTTAATGACTGGATATAAATATTTTTTACAACATCAACCTCTTCTGCGTCATTATCTTTTTTCAAATGTTCAGCAGCGGTTTCGATTTGTTTGGTAATCAGGTTTTGAATTTCAGTAATATCAAACCATCTTGCAATATAAGGATTTGCGAGAACGGCTTTAGAGAATCTGCCTGTTTGCGGCAGAATATCGTAAATTACGGGGTGTCCCGCAAGTTGTGCAAGTTCAATAAATGTTTGAACCTGTTGTTTTACATTCAAACCCGTAAGTTCTTCCAAATCCTTGTCGCATAATGCTTCACTTACTTCCGAACTCTTTGGAAGGTATGCGCATCCGAATTCTCTCGGGTGGAAAGGTATTAAATAAATTGTTGTATTATATATATTATTATTCAAATCGCCTGTCGGCAAAATAAGCAATTGTCGGAGCCAGTCAAAGAATTTTCCCGTATCCTGAGTTTTGTTTCCGTTTCCGAGTCCTGCAAGGTTAATAAGTTTAATATTATGTCCTTCTTTTTTTATCCAATCGGAATTCTTGGCATTGTTGCGCGCCAGAACACTGACTTCATCATTTTGGAATTCAAATTTACCTTCATTAAAGGTTTTGTTCTTTTTCCATTTAATTTCCAGTCCGTAAAGGACTTCTTCGTTTGTAAGTTCTTCCAATGCTTTAATATGAGGGTACGGAAGGTATCCGTATTTATTGATTGTGTTTTTTAATTCGGTTTTTCTTTTTACCGAAATGTTATCAAAGTTGTATTTTTTCTTTAATTTAGCGTAAATTTCGTTTAAAGCATCATCTTTTTTAATTTCGTTTTTCTTTTTTCTCCCAAATAAAAAATCAAGCATGATACACTCCCTTTCTGTAGTTATAAGATTATAACACGATTTTGTTTTAAATTTAAAATTTTTTCTTAATAATTCTTAATATTATAGCCACTTGGGTAATGGATTAATCCTTCTTATTATTGTTTAATAATCTTGTCAGTGAGAGTTACATTAATAAAAAGGATTTACAAAATGGTAGAAAAAGTTACTTCATTATTAGAAAAGAAAGTTATTAAAGTTGCAATTGTGGAAGATTTTAAGCTTACGCGTGTAGGGCTGCGTTGTGCACTGAATGAAAATAAGGATTTGAATGTTGTAGCCGAAGCGGAAGATGCTATTGAGGGTTTAAAATTAATTGACCATGAAAAACCTGATGTTGTTTTGATGGATTTAGGTTTGCCGGGAATGAACGGTATTGAGGCGACTATAAAATTGAAAGAAATTCATCCTGAAATCAAAGTTATCGCGCTTACATCTCACGACAGAGAAGAAGAAGTTCTTGCCGCTTTGAGTTCAGGTGCATCGGCTTATTGTCTCAAAGATATTGATCCGAATAAATTAGCCGATGTGGTAAGAGATGTATCTACCGGCGTATGTTGGATTGATCCGATGGTTTCTCAAATGGCTTTGAATTCTTTTCCGAAAGTTGATAATATCGGTTTTCTCCCGGGTAAATCTCAAAGTGAAGGCAGAGTTCCTTTGACAGAAAGAGAATTTGAAGTCTTGAAACATCTTGTTTCAGGCAAAAGCAATACTGAAATTGCAAAAGAACTTATTGTGAGTGTTCATACTGCAAAAGCCCACGTTTGTTCTATTTTGCAGAAAATGTGCGTAAACGACAGAGTTCAGGCGGCTGTCAAAGCTGTTAAAGAGGGAATGGTTTAGTTTAAAGCTCCCGAAAGGGAGCTTTTTAATTTTTTGATTTTAGCCTTGTAAATTGTCTCAAATATGTTATAATAGTACCTGAGGCTCATTACCTGACACTGTAATGATGGTTAGTCTGCGTAATAATAGAAAGGGGTGAAAGTATGAAAACGCTTGATATGACTGCATTTGCG
>CAOJDT010000031.1 GCA_948433295.1 uncultured bacterium | reverse complement strand
GATTATGAACCTTGCGGATTGTACGGATTATGCAAGATTTATGCTTTTTGTAATGGGCTTTTTGTCACTTTTTGTGACTGCGGTATTTGTTTACCACATAAAAAATTACAAGAGAATGCTTGCTTATTCATCAATTGAAAATATGGGGATTCTGGCAATAGGTACTGCGCTCGGCGGAATCGCTTATTATGCCGTAATTCTTCATTTAATCGGACACTCGCTTGCAAAAGCTTCGTTCTTCCTTACATCAGGTAACGTGCTTGAACTTTTTGCAACAAAGAGAGTTAAATCTGTAAGCGGATTGATTAAGGCTGACGCAAAAACTGGCTGGTTGTGGGTTGCTTCCTTCCTTGCAATTTGTGCCTTCCCGACATCAGTTTTGTTTATAAGCGAATTTTTGATGGTAAAAGTTATGATTTTACAGGGACATTATCTTCTTTGTGCTTTGTTTGTAATCCTTCTGACAATTGTTCTTTACGGTATAGGACATGTTGTGGTTAAGACTGCTTTCGGTAACGTTAGCGAAGATAAGGCAAAAGTTATTGAAGCAAACAGAGATAAAGTTTCTGCGTTTATGTATATTCCGCAATTTGTAATGCTGATTATAGTATTCGTTCTCGGGGTTTATATTCCTCCGATGTTGAATGATATTATTACAAATGCGCTGGCAGGTTTTTAGAGGTGAAAAATGGCAAACTGGATAAAAACAACTAATAATTCAAGAATAAATTTAGGCGATATACCTATCCTTTCAATTGAAAATTTGAGGGAAGAGATTATTGCCGTTAATAAACGTCCGATAGGGTTTTTCGGAAAAGACTGGGGCTTCGGTTCCGTAAGGTTGTTTGTTCTTCTTGCGGATGATGAAAATTCCGAAATTCTTGTTTCTTCGACAATTTTTAAGTCTGACGAAAAATCTTATGAGTCTTTGACGCAAGTAATTCCGTCTTTCCATATTTTTGAAAGAGAATTCTATGAACAATTCGGCATTGAACCGCTTCATCATCCGTGGCTCAAGCCTGTAAGGATTAATCAGGATAAATATCCGTTCTTTGAAATGGAAGGCGAAGAAGTTCACCAGGTTGCGGTAGGACCTATTCACGCTGGCGTAATCGAACCGGGTCATTTCAGATTTATGTGTAACGGTGAAACCGTTTACCACCTTGAAATTATGCTCGGTTATCAGCACAGAGGATGTGAAGAACTTATGCTTAAACGTCCTTCTAATCAACTCGCCGAATCAATTTGCGGTGACAGTGTAATCGCCTATAATACCGCTTATTCTCAAGTTATGGAACTTTTGAAAGGGATTAAAGTTTCAAATAGGGCTCAGTTAATCAGAAAAGCCGCTCTCGAAATGGAGAGAATGGCAATTCATATCGGGGATTTGGGCGCAATCGCGGGTGATATCGCTTATCTTATGGGCGCATCGGTTTTCGGCGCAACCAGAACCCTCGTTATTAATACAACGCTCGAATTCTGCGGAAGCCGTTTCGGAAGAGGGTTTGTGACAGAAGGCGGCGTTAATTTTGACCTTACGCAAGATAAAATAAATTCAGCATTAAAAACTTTGGATAAGGTTATAAAAGATGTTGAAAGAATGACAAATACAATGCTTAAAAATTCAACCGTAATGTCAAGGCTTGAAAAAACAGGTGTTGTCAGTATGGAACGTGCGAAAGAAGCAGGGCTTGTCGGTATGGCAGCAAAAGCTTCCGGCGTAGATTTGGATTCAAGATTTGATTATCCAGACAAATGGATGAAAGAATTGAAAATCGAACGCAAATCTTTCAATGCCTCAGGAGATGTTAACGCAAGATTCAAACTCAGATACAAAGAAATTTTGCAGTCTTATTCAATCGTTAAGAAAATTTTTGCTAAACTTGAGGAACACATAAACGAACCGATTATTGCAGACGGTGTTTCAAATAAATTGATGAAAGATTCGCTTGCGATTTCGATTGTAGAAGGTTGGAGAGGCGAAGTCGTACATATTGCGATGACTGATATTAACGGAGAACTTTCACGATATAAGATGAAAGATCCGTCATTCAATAATTGGTACGGACTTGCGCTTGCCGTAAGAAACAACGGAGTTTCAGACTTCCCGCTCTGTAACAAAAGTTTCAACCTTTCGTATTCGGGAAATGATTTATAAGGAATAAAAATTATGTTTGATACGTTAAAATCCAGAATTTTTCAGGGTAAACAATATATTGAAGATATTAAAAATGCACCTATGAGAGACCAATTCAGAGGTTTTCCTAAGCTTCACAGCGGGATTGATTGTTCAGGCTGTGAAGAAATTTGTCCTACGGGTGCGCTTAAAACAAATCCTCTTTCGATTGATATGGGTAAATGTACTTTCTGCGGCGCCTGCGAAAGGGCTTGTAATGCAATTGAATTTACTAACGGCTATAAACTTACGGCTTCTGACATAGAAAAGTTAATCGTAACTCCCGAATCAACTTACGAGGATTATTTGCAATCCGCAGTTGAAGTTAAAAAAGAAATCGTTAAAGTTTTCGGGAAATCTTTGAAGCTTCGTCAGGTATCTGCCGCTGGCTGTAACGGCTGCGAAATGGAATTGAATGCCTGTTCAAACGTAAACTTTGATATGGGAAGATTCGGGATTGATTTTGTAGCGTCTCCGCGTCACGCTGACGGTATTGTTATTACAGGACCTATTTCGGATAACATGGCGTATGCGCTTGAAGATTGTTACAAATCCGTTCCGAATCCTAAACTCGTGATTCTTTGTGGAACGTGCGCGATTTCGGGCGGTGTTTTTCAGGAAAGTTCAAAACTTAACAGAGAATTTCTTGAAAAATATCCGGTGGATTTGTACATTCCGGGATGTCCGGTTCACCCGCTTACGTTTATTAATGGAATTTTAAGCTATATTCAGGGCTAAGCTGAAGGCGGACCGTCGGAAGAAATTTTTTCTTTCCACGCCTTAATAATTTTTTTAGTGATAGTTTCCCTATCTGCGGGGGAATATTTTTCGTAATCCCTCGGCATGTGGAAATAACTCCACGCGGCACGAATGTGTTCGGGTGTATCAATCGGATATTTTTTGTTTACATTGTCCGCGAATTCTACGTCGCCATATTCGTGTAAACCATGGTTTTTGTATACATCTTTTCGTTTTTTCATATTTGAACTATACGATTAAGAAAAGATTTTTATATTGCCTGAAAGAATAAAATATCAGTCAATGTTTTTGATTACTTTACAAGGGTTTCCTACGGCGACTACATTATCGGGTATGTCTTTTGTTACGACGCTACCAGCGCCTATTACTGTGTTATTTCCTATTTTTACTCCCGGAAGAACAGTTACGTTTCCGCCCAGCCAAACGTTATCTCCAATAGTAATCGGTTGTGCAGTTTCCAAAAATTTATTTCGTTCTTCTGCCTTAATAGGGTGAATCGCCGTATAAAATCCACAGTTTGGACCGATGAATACGTTCTCTCCGAATTTAACTTTTGCGCAATCCAGAATTACACTGTTGTGATTCATGTAAAAGTTCTCGCCGATTTCTATGTTAAAACCGTAGTCGCAGAAAAAATTAGGCTCGATTTTTAATTGTTTGCCTGTCTTACCAAAAAGTTTTTTTAATAATTCTTGTTTTTCCTCATCTGCATCAACTGCAAGAGAGTTGTATTTTTGACAGATTGTTTTTGCTCTAATTCTGGCATTTTTTAGTTCACTGTCTTCAGCGTCATAAAGTTCTCCGTTAATCATTTTTTCTTTTTCGCTCATAATCTCTCCTGTGTTATGAAAATTTTATCATAAATCTGTAACAATTCGGTAATAAAATAGCAATTTTTTTCTTGAGAGACTTTAATATTAACAGAATTGACAAATCAGGAGAATTTTATATTATGATGAATGTTCAAAATTATCGTTTCAGTTCCGCTCCCCCAAATTTTAAGGCTAATGAAAAACCTGAAAATAATCAACAAAAGCCTGCACAAACGGTTTATAAAACAAACGCTGCGATAAAAACGGGTGTGGTTTATGGAGCTATTGCTTCAGGTCTGACTCTTGTGTCAGGTGCGTTTGCAAAACTTGGTGCTTCAATTGTTAAAAACGCAGATAAAGATATTTCCGCAAGCGCAGGGCAGAGTGTCGAACTTATGAAAAATGTCTCAAAAGGTTCTCTTTTATACGCTCCTATTATTTTCCTTGCGTCACTCGGATGCGGTATGCTGGTTAACAAATGTATTAACGACAAACACGCAGAATTTGCAGATAAGCTTGAAAAACAAGGAAAAGATGAAGTTTTAAAAACTGACGAGCACGCTGAAAAAACACGTAAAGGCAATGTATTCTACAGTTCATCTATAGGTAAAAAAGTCGGAACCGCTCTCGGGGCAGTAGTTCTCCCTATTCTTACTGTAATTTCATCAACATTGAATAAAACAAAAATTAAGCCAGTGAGTGTTGCTCTTGGAGTTGTTCAGGGTGCACTCGGCGGATTGCTCCTCGGTCATATTTCAGACAATATGTCTAACAAAGGCGCAAGAAAATTCGCGGATAAGTAAGTTAAATAAAATCAATACACAATAAATATTAAAAAAGGGATTTTTAAAAATCCCTTTTTTATTGTTCTTTTATTATTTTAGGCGGCGAGAGAAGGTCTTTTATTTTTGATGCCGCAAAAATAGAAGTTCCTGTTGCTGCAAGTTGTATTAAGTATGTCATTGCACCGCAGTTTTGAACTTTTTTAATTAACTTATAAGTTGCACTATCAGCATGCGGTTTTACAAGCTTAGCACCTTTATAAGAAGCGAGAAGTTCAACTCCCAGAAGAGGAATCACTGTTGCCGCACCTAAGATTCCTGCATTGTTTTTAACGAATGTCGTTGCTTTGTCAAATTTCCCCTTGCACTCTTCGCCTTCAAGTTTTTTACGCTTTAACATTGCCGTTCCCAAAATTAACGGAGCGGTCCAGGTAGTTAATACTGCAGCAGTGTTGAGTTTGGGATTCATTGTGTGTCCGATTTCGTGGAATACGGATGCGCCTATTTTTTTCATGTTAATAATAAGCTTATTTTTTGCAGGGATACATATTGCATTATTTCCCTCCTGAAGTGTATATCGTATCATTTCATCAACCGGTAGTCCGAACTTTTTTAATATCCTAAACATTGGCGGCAGTGAATTGTTGAGTAAGGAATCCACTTCTTTTGACTGTTTGAGTATTTCTTTTGAAAAATTTGAGACATCGTTTTCATTGAGATATAGCGTCTCAATGTTGAATGAAAGCGGATTTCTAATTTTTGGAAGTAGAGACATATCTATGATTTTTATTTTTTTGTCTGCGATTTTCGGCTCTTTTAAAACTTCATCAAGACCTTTATTAATCATAACAATGTCTGCTTGTTCAGCGGCTTTTGACATTATATTGGAAAAAGGTTTTGTTGTTTTGCATAAAAGTTTTTTCGCAGTGTAATATGTTGCAACCCCGCCCGCTATTCCGCTTGCGTTAGTCCAACAGTCTCTTGTTCTATACTGTTGACCATTATTTGTTGTGATAATTTTAGTCATATCCGTATAAAACTCCTGAAAAATTTTTTTGCTATCTTATGCAGCAGCGTTCAAGTTTTCTTGCAAATCTTACAATGGGTTTTTCTATATCTGCGGAGATTGAATCCACGAGAATTGTTGTACACCCGAGTTTTTTGCCGCAAAGAACGTCCGTTAAAGGTCTGTCACCCACAAAAGCTGTTTCTTTGGCTTTCATTCCGTTAGAATCCATAAAACTTTTTGCCGCTTTTATATCAGGTTTTTTTGCGTGAAACACAAGCGGAAAATCAGATACGGCTTTAACTTTTTCAATATAATTTGCGTTGTGATTGTTTGAGATTACGGCAATTGAAAAATCTTTGCGCACTTGGTTCAGCCATTCGATTGTTTTGTCGTTATAACAGCCTGATTTTGACGCCATAATTGTACTGTCCAGGTCAAAGAGCATATTTTTAATGCCTGAAATTTTGAGTTCTTCGAGATTTATCTCATAAATGTTTTTCAAATTGTAATCAGGCTTAAGAAACATGCGCTTTCACTCCTATTGTTCTTGCAATTGCATATTGATAGTTTTTAGGTTCAACCGTAAATTTTAAATAAACGTCATCATTTGTGTTTCCGAGTTCAACCTTTTCGTCATCTTTGGTAATTTCAATAACTTTTGTTGTGAAGTGTTCATCAGGCGTAATAATTTCAACTTCGTCGTTAAGATGGATTTTGTTTTTAATTTTTACGAGATAACCGTTTTCATTAATCGGTGTATTTTTGAATTCACATAAGAAATCCGCGCCCGCAAGACCTTTTGAGATATCATAACTGTAACTGTCAGAATCGTTGTGTCCGAGAGCGAATCCTGTCGTATAACCTCTATTTCCTACTTTTTGAAGTTCAATAAAGTATTTATGCAAATCTGCATCCGGATTTTTGAGGCATTCGTCAATTGCCTGTCTGTAAGCCTTTGAAACAGCCGAAACATAGTATAAACTTTTTGTTCTGCCTTCAACTTTAAGAGAATCCACGCCTGCGTCAATGAGTTTTCTGATATGTTCTACCAGACACAAATCTTTCGGGCTGAGAATATGCGAACCGCGTTCATCTTGATTAATTTCGTAGTACTGTCCCGGACGTGTCTCTTCAACGAGTTTGTAACTCCATCTGCAAGGCTGAGAACAGTTGCCGTGGTTTGCTTTTCTTTCTCCGTTTGTAAAGTAGTCGCTCAAAAGACATCTTCCCGAGAATGATACGCATTGAGAACCGTGGACAAAGCTTTCCAATTCAACATCAGGCACTTTTCTTCTCATTTCTGCAATATCAGCGATAGGGAGTTCTCTGGCTAAGATAACGCGGCTTGCGCCCAAATCCCGCCAGAATTTTACGCTTTCGTAATTAAGCGTATTTGTCTGAGTGCTTACATGAACCTGCGTATCAGGCATGTATTTTCTTACAAGATTAAACACCCCGAAGTCGCTTAATATAACCGCATCAGGGTTTGCATCTTTAAAGATATCTATACATTTTTCCAGTTGTTGTATGTCATTATTGAACGCAAAAATGTTAAGCGTCAAATAAGCCTTTGCGCCTAATTTATGTGCCAAATCAACAGCTTCTTTGAGGTTTTCGAGAGTGATAAGCTGTCCTTTTCTCATTGCTCTGAGGCTGAAGTCTACAACGCCGAGGTAAACTGCGTTTGCGCCGTAGCGAATCGCATATTCAAGTTTTTCCAGGTTGCCCGCAGGCATTAAAAGTTCTATATTCTGCATAACTGTATATTATCCGAAAGGATATAAATAATCAACTAATCGGGTGATGTCATTTTTTCGTTAATGAAGAAAATAGAATATGTAGAGAGTATGTTTTTGGAGAAAAATATGCAAGTTATTGAAAACGCAGCAGTTACAATTAAAGAAATCTGGAGTTATCAACACCCTGTAATGCACGTATGGTTTGCGATGAGCGCAATCTCTTTTGCTTTTATGTTTGCGTTTCTTTATTTTATGGCTTAGGTTTTGATATTAGTAAGTATGCAATGTGCCATTATCTTATTCGGCAATATCCACTATGGCGTAGGCATTAAAATCTATTGAACCGAAAATTAATTTATATTGAGTATCGTTATGGTCAAGCATTCTGACAAAGTTGATTTCCTGTTCGTCAAAATCTTCATTTGTTTCGATTGCCGGAAAGTCTGCCATTAAAAAATGTGCCTGATAAAGTTTAATTCTCGGCTGCCCGTCTTTCATTTCACCTTTAACCTGATAGTGTCCTACGGGAAGCACCCCTTCTTCTCCTATTTTTAAAGGCGAAGCAATGCAGATTACCGCCAAATCTTCTTTTATATTATTTACAAAGTCTGTTTCGTTACTTTGACGGAATTCTTCTCCTTTTGGGATATTTTTGTTTTTCTTTTTCTTTCGTTGTTTGCTTTCGAGAGCCTTTTCGAATTCTTCATCAGTGACGGGTTTTTGTCCGTAAGAATTCTGGTCGCCGAAGTTATCCCACAGGTCTCCGTCTGCGAATGCGTAATTTGTTGTTAAAAATATTATTCCCGCAATTATTAACAAAAACTTTTTCATATTTTTATTTTAATAAATTTTTTCAAAATGTAAACATTTAAATAGTGTAAAAATTAAAAGGACGGCTAAACTGCCGTCCTCAAAACACAAGACATAAAATACACACTTTACGAGAAATTTCGTTTAATTATCAATGTATCCTGCGAGTAATTCCTGCCCGAGGTTAGACATTCTGAGTTTTTTTAGTGCGCGAAGTTCTGTCTGTCTTATACATTCTTTTGTTACGCCGTAAAGGTTTCCGATTTCTTCTAAAGTTCTTTTCGGCGCATTCCCAAGTCCGTAGCGCATTCTTACAACTTCCTGCTCTCTTTCTTTGAGGGTGGAAACAACAAATTCTATATCATTTTGTAAATTCATAAATTCGACTTTTTCGGTTACTGAAGATTTTTCGTCTTCCAAAATATCCGCAATGTTCAAATCTTTGCCGTTAGCCTGTTCCAAGCCGCTTTCGATTGAAATTGTTTTTGTGTATGCGGAAAGAAACGTTTCGATTTTGTCGGGTTCAATATTCATTTTCTTAGCAACTTCGTGAGTTTTTACCTGACAGTTGTTTTCTCTTTCCATTTCGGCTTTGATTTTTGAGAATTTCGACAAAGTTTCCTGAATATATACAGGGATTTTCATGCAATGAGACTGTTCTGAGATTGCCTTAAACATAGATTGTTTAATCCACCAGCTTGCATAAGTCGCAAATTTATAACCGAGTTTGTAATTGAATTTTTCAGCCGCAATCATTAAACCGAGATTGCCTTCCTGAATCAAATCAATCATAGGAAGTCCCGAAACATGAATAGCTTTTTTAGCGATTCCTACAACAAGTTTTAAATTAGCCTGAATAAGGCGTTGTTTTGCTGCAGCGTCACCTTCTTTTGCAAGTTTTGCGACGGCTCTTTCTTCTTCTGCGCTCAAAGATTCGTAAGCGGAAATCTCTCTCAAGTATCCCGAAAGAACATTATCATTTGTTGCTTCAACAACTTCGTTTCTCGCAGGATCGGATTTGGATGAGGTTCTTCTCATTTTTACGGGTAAATTGTTGCTCATAGACATAAAACTCCTTAAACTCTTATTTCGGAAAACTCTGCACCTGAATTTTCCTGCCCGCAACACCAAAACGGGGAAATGTAACACGATTAATAATTGTATATACTTAGTATATATCAAAGTATATATTATTTCAAGTCATGTGTTAAAATTTTGTTACAATTTGATTGTAAATCTTGGGGGCGCCTTTTAAAACACAAATTTTATTTTTATGCTAATATATTGTCAGAGGAGAGTATCTTATGAAAAAGAAAATTTTAATTGCACTTGGGATTATTGCCCTTTGTTTTACGACAGCAGCCGTAACCCTTGCGGTTTCGAACGGTATTGAAAACGCACAAAAGAAAAAAGTTCCGTCTGATTATCACGTAGGTGTGTCTTATGAAGATGCGGTTAAAGACGGTAAGCCGATTGTAGGCTTATTCTATGTTGACTGGTGCGGTTATTGTTTGAAATTTATGCCTAAGTTCTCAACTTTGAGTAAAGTTTATAAAAACAAATACAATTTCGTAATGTTCAACGCGGAAGCGCCAGAAAACGCAAATTTAGTTCAAGATGTGGCTTTGACCGGTTATCCTACGGTTTACATTATTGACCCTAAATATAATAACAGATTTCTTTTGAATAACGCTATTTATATGGATATGGCGAAAATCAGAAAAGAATTTGACAGATACTTGTCTGTGAGAGAACGTCTTGATTCTTGCGGAAAATGCGAAAGTAAAAAATAAGCAAAAAAAAAAGACCTTGAAATCTTTTGTCAAGGCCTATCCGTTTAAATAAGAAGAGAGAGCTTTATATTTATATAAAGTATAATCGTTTTTAAAAATTGCTATTTGCTGTGCAAATTTTTAATAAAACTTAACAAAAGAAAGAATGTATGAAAGATATTCAAAATCTAAAAGATACCAGAAACGTTGATATTCAAAAAGTAGGTATAAATAAAGTTGATGTACCTTTGATTATTCAGCGTAAAAACAGCTCGAATCAGGTTGTGAGTGCTCGAGCGCGCGCAAATGTTTCGCTGCCGCGTGATTACAAAGGTACTCACATGTCTCGTTTTGTCGAAGTTTTAACAGAATGGCAAAGTAAAAATCTTCTCGGCGTTGATATTAAAGGCTGTCTTGAAGCTATGATTGAGCGGCTTGATGCACAAAGCGGTGAACTTCTTTTTAAATTTAAGTATTTTGTTGAGAAAAAGTCACCGGTAACCGGACTTGCGGCTCAAATGGCTTACGACTGCTCTTTCGAAGGTAAAATTTATGACGGCGAATATAAATTTATTCTCGGGGTTGTTGTTCCTGTAACCACCTTGTGCCCTTGTTCAAAAGAAATTTCGGATAACGGTGCACATAATCAAAGGGCTTTTATTTCTGTCAAAGTTTCTTATGATGAGGATAAACATATTTGGATTGAGGATTTGATTTCTCTTGTGGAAAGCTGTTCTTCGTGCCCTGTTTATCCGTTATTGAAACGTGAGGACGAGAAATTTGTTACGGAAAAAGCCTGGGATAATCCGAAATTTGTGGAAGATGTTTTGCGCGATGTGGTTGTGAAACTTCGCGAGCACGTTATTGTCAGAGAATTCGAAGTTGAATGTGAAGCTATGGAAAGTATTCACAACCATTCAGCATGGGCTTACCAAAAAGAAATTTGCGATTAATGTTTAAATATGATATAATATATTAAAAGGAGAGTAAAATTATGTCAAAATCAACTAACAAGACCGTTTTCGGGGGGGGGGGCAAGTCTTTTAAGCTCTCCTGATACCATTTTAGTGCATTTAAAAAATGCGTTCACTCTTGCCGAAGTATTAATTACATTAGGCATAATCGGAATTGTCGCAGCAATGACAATGCCTGCACTAATCGCAAAATGGCAAGAAAAGGCTATAGATTCACAATTTAAAAGAACTTATTCAAATATGTATAACGCAATGCGTATGATAGTCGCTCAGCAAGGCACAATTCCGCAGTGTTATTACTCGCAATCTATATCTCATGAAGATGAACGTTCCTGGGCACAGTGTGCAGAATTTTATGATGCTCTTAAATCACACTTGAAAGTCGTAAAAGTTTGTAACGGCAATGCTTATCGTGACGGTTGTATTCCTAAATACAACGGTGTTGATACGATTAAAAAATATGAAGGGACAGGTATGCCCAACGGTTGTTCAGGTTTTCGTCAAAATGTGATTCTAAATACAAGTTATTCTTTTATTATGAATGACGGAAGTATTCTGTTTACCTATCAGGGACCTTCGACGAATTGGTTATATTCGGGCGTATTTGCTATTGATCTGAACGGTAAGAAAGGCCCTAATAAATGGGGATATGATATTTTCTCTTTTGCTTTTGAAGAAACCAATAACTATGTCAAAATGACCCCGGGGAATTGTCAATTAGTCGAAGATGGCGGACGTCACGCAAAAGACTTGCTGTTAAATGTAAAATAGAATAAATAACTCCGGCATAATTGCCGGAGTTATTGGTTGTTATTATTCTTTTAAAAGTTTTTCTGCAAGTTCGGATTCAGTGCGTCCGTTGAGAGTTTTATTAATTTTCCGGAGTTTCTGTGCGATAAGTTCCATATTATCCGTCCACACAAAGTTATCCTTAACATAAGCTTCGGCTTTGTCAAAATCCCCGTCGATTTGGATTCGGACTATTTCTGAAAGCATTTCTTTTGCAATCGGAACAACTTTGTCGATATTTACATGAATCTTTCCGTCAACAATATCGTAGGCGCCTCGTTCCGCAAAGTATTTATTTTGCATTACGGTTCTTACTCTGTGCGCTTGAGAAAGTTCGGGTTTTGATTTGAGGAAATTATCAGCAATTGTGGTTACTATAATTTGTTTTCTCTGTTCAGGTGTATACATTCCAAGTTCCGTCAAAAGGTCAACAAACGCCAATGCACCCATATCTGCTTTGTTTTCTTCTATAATGTTTCTGTATTTGCCGAGAGTTTCTCCGCCTTTTTTCGGTCCGAGAGAGTGTGCGTTTTCGTGTCCTATTGTGAACCAGTGATCAGCTTCATCAAGATAGTATTGATGTTGGTCTTTGTCTAAGATTTCGTCCAATCTTTCCTGTAATTTAGATTTATCACTTATAAAACGGATTTGTCTGTGATAAACGTTTCTTCTGCCACCGCCGATTTGTAATGATAATTTGTCGTCATTAGGAAGATTTTCCGCAAGAGTGATTCCTCCGCGGTATTCACCGACGTTCCCCGTAACCGCAACCAAATCTACGTCAACCATAGTCTGATTTGCGTCGCCTTCTGCGGAAATATTCTGTTCGTACTCATCTGCGAATGGCATATTTTTCGCAAGTGTAGGCAAATATTGTTTTATTGCCATAAGTGCGTCAGTGCCTTTCTTGTTAATTATACCTACACGTCCGCCTAGGAAGTCTTTCGGAATAGGAGAAATGCCTCGTTCTTCAAGCATTTGAGAAAGTTCTTTGTTTTCTACGATTGTTCCTGTCATTTCATCTTCGTAATTTTCACGTGTAATCGTGAATTCAAGTGGTGTATCCTGTAGAGTTGCCCATTTTTTGTCCGCGTAAGCGTCAAGCATAGGGTCTGCCGTACGAAGAGCTTTTGCCTGTAATTTTAAATATTCGTTGAAATCTTTATTTGTCGAAGTTTCGGCGGCTTTATCAAGTTCGTCAGCCATTTTTGAGAAATCTTCTTTATATTTATCAATGTAATCTATACCAACGAGTTCATCGCCGTTACGTTCAACAACAGAGCGCTGGGTAAGGATTTTTTTTACTTCATCGTCTTTACCTTCCTTGAGCATTTTGGTAAGGATTGAATGAAATTCTTCTTTGCTCAAATCCTCAGGGTAGACGCCTTTACCCGGAAGTTCACCGATTCCTTTTGCAAGGTAAATCTTTTGAGACATAGAATCTATTGCGTTAATCCCTTTTTGCGCGTCGAAAAGAATTTTTGTGAGTTCGGCATCTTTATTGCCTTTTGCAATTTCTTTTCCCAAATATTCTTTGAATTCAAGGTTATGCGGGTTATCAAGCTGCATATTGATTTTTTCGAGAATATAAGCCGCTTTTACAAGGTGTTTAAGTGCTTTTTTGTCCCCTTCTGCCAGTTCAAGGTATTCAGGTGCATCAGCTTTAAGCATTTTTTTAGTGATTAAATAGTCTTTATGTGTCCGTTTTTGCAATTCTTCAGTTGAAAGATTAAATTCAAAATTATCATTAAAAGTTTTATTGTTATTTGCCATTTTTAAAAGCTCCTTCATTAACAAATTAGTAGTACTTATTTTAAACGTTTTTGAACCTGACGGGGTAATTTCGTTTTTATCTGTCAGGTATTTTTCTTTGAATTTTATAATTGAAATTCGATTGATGTCCATTGGCTTTATTATAGCAGTTTTTTTGAGTTATGCAATACGCAGAAATTATTTATGATAAGTTTCACCTTTGATAATTTTGAAAGCTCTATAAATTTGTTCCACAAGAATTAATCTGGCAAATTGGTGCAGAAATGTCATTTTTGACATACTCATTTTTAAGTTCGCGCGTGCAGATACGTTTTTCGAGATTCCGCATGATGAGCCGATTACAAAAATAATTTCACTTTGACCGTCGTTTGTGAGTTCTGTAATTTTATCGGCAAATTCTTCGGAAGAGAACTGTTTACCGTTGATTTCCATTGTAATAACATACGACTGCGGCTTTATGTGAGAAAGAATTTTTTCGCCTTCATCATTAAGTGCGCGTTGGGTAAGGTTTTCATCTTTAATCTCAACTGGTGTAAGTTCGATAATTTCTACGGCAGCATACGGGGTAAGACGTTTGAGGAATTCATCAATGCCGTCTTTAAGAAATTTTTCTTTAATCTTTCCGAGTGCGATTATCTTAATTTTCATTTTTCTATATAAAGTGTACGTGACGGGAATGCAAAGTCAATGCCTTCTTCACGGAATCTTTTTATAATTTCAAGAAGGATCATCTCTTTTATTTTTAGGAATTTTACCAGGTTGTTTGTTTTGACGTAAGCGCTCATTCTGATGTTGATTGAGCTGTCGGCAAGAGTGTCAAGGTTCACTACAAAGTCACTGTAAATTTCACTGTTTGCATTCAGAACTTCTTCAAGGATTTCCACGGCGCGTTTAAGTTTTTCGTCACTTGTACTGTAAGTAACGCCGAAGTATTCCAGAATTCTTCTTTTATGAGCTTTTGAAACATTAACGATTTCTCCGTCAGCGACTTTACTGTTAGGGATTATGGTAAGCGCATTATCAAGAGTTCTTAATTTAGTTGAACGAAGATTTATATCCTCTACAGTACCTTCAATCCCTCCGAGTTTTACGTAATCCCCAACTTCAAACGATTTGTCCGAAAGTATTGCGATTGTTCCGAAAATGTTTGCGATTGTTGCATTAGCCGCAAAACCTACAGCCAGGCCTGTGATTCCGAAACCTGCAATTAACGATGATACAGAATAACCGTGATTTTGTAATAATGCCGCAAGAAGTATAAAGAATATAATAAATTTTAACAACCTTGTGAATATAGGAATAAATTTAACAAGTTGAGTGCTTTTCTTTTCCGTAAATTTAGTTTTTAATTTGTTTTCAAATATATCAACAGCCTTAAATAAAGAAGCAAGAATAATTATATTGATTGCAATTTCGGCAATAAGTCCAAAATGAATTGTATCCAAAACTTTTTGAATTTTTTCGATATAGTTTAGTAATTGGTTAATCATGTGTAAATCCCTATTCAATTTGAGTTAAAAATCTTTATTGATTATATTTATAAAATAATATAAAGTCAATTGATTATTTATTAAGCGGGGCGAGAGTTTTAATTCTGCGCCCCTAAAAATTTTAAATTTTAGATTTATGTATGGCTTTTAATATTTTTCGTTCGTTTAATCCGTCCAGAATTCTAAAGTTTAGAAGATTTCGGTAATCATACATTGCAGGTGTAAATGATGATGTGCTTTTTTCTCCTTTTAAGGCTTTAACCATTTCTTTGACTTTTTTCATATCTTTGATTAAACCTGTTTTAAATTGATCAGGCTTATATATAGTCCAAGCTTCGTGAGGATAATATGTTGAACGGCATTCATTTGTATTTTGATTAATCAACATTTCTTTAAAAACTTTATAATCCATATTGTGAAATTCCTGTTTAATATTATTGGAATATGGTCGCAAGACTTCCGGCATGATAACTTTAGGTTCAGAGATAGAATCAGCGTAAGGGTTGAGTTCTTCCATGTATTCCATAGAGCCGATTCCAACAATTTGAATAGATTTGGATAGTTGTTCAAGTATTCCTAAATCTTTTGCGTAATTCCCCAATATCTCCAGGAATGAACAAGCCCCTTTTCCTGAACATATATAGTCTGTAATTACTGTTTTCTTGCCTGTTTTTTCCATATTGTCGACTATTGTTTGAGGGTCGGCTTTTATTCTTTTCAAATATTTTCTATATGCAGCTTCTTCTTTAGGTGTAGGAGCGACACTATCCATTCTGTGCATACCTTCGATGGCATCAGGTCTGTGCCAGAATTTTGAAAAAGCTACAAATTTGTAATCGTTAATTCCGTCTTTCATCCACAATGCGGTATTAAGGAACCATTTAGGACTTCTTCCAAGACAAATGATGGGTTGGTCTTTATATTTTGAATATATTTTAGATGTCTTAATAAAATTGTCCATTAAAAGTTCTGATTGTAAAGGCATATAATTATAATTTTTATCAATCATTTCATTTGTGTTTATTGTTGTATCTTTAAAAAAGTTTTTATATTTTTTTCTGAATCTTCTCTTTGTGGAAGGCTGCATTGCCATATATTCTTCGTAATCTATATGAGGTATTGTTCTGTTAGGATTGAAAAATTCTCCAAAGTGAATATTTGCTCCATAATGGAAGCCTGTAGGAAATTTATTTACAGATGAGCTATGAGAATTTAAATTGTATTTTATGGTTGAATTTTCTGTTTCTTTTAAGTTATGGTTTAAATTTTTTTGACGGGATGTTGTCATTTGGTTTGCCATAATTGATGAAATATGCATATTATCTCCTTTTTGTTTTTTGATATTAAAAACAAAAATATATAAATTTGCTAGTCTGTAAATTTTATTTAACAAATTATAAAAATTTACTCTATCTTGCGCTAATAAAAAAGTCATTTTTGCGGAAGACGAGACCGTCTTGATGTAAAACGACAGTTGGTTTGATTATTTTGAACATTAAGTTTGATAATCCTATTTTAAATATTTATGCTAAACTATAACTATGAAAGATAATAACTTATTATATATAATAGCGGGAGCTAACGGCAGTGGAAAAAGTACTTTGGCAGAAGTACTATTAAAAGAAAAAAATTTAGAGTTTTTAAATGCAGATGAAATTGCTAAAGAAATTGCTCCTGATGCAATAAATAGTGTTCCAATTTCCGCGGGAAAAATTTATTTTCAACGCTTGGATGAGTATTTTAGGAACAACAAATCTTTCGCTGTTGTATCAACATTATCAGGCAATAATATTTTTAGGATTATTAATAAAGCACGAAAACAAAATTATAAAATAATATTAGTATATTCATTTTTACAAAGTTGCACAATTTGTATTGAACGCGTAAAAAAGAGAGTAGAAAACGGCGGACACAATGTTCCGGAAGAAGATATAATCCGCAGATATTATAAAAGCGTTATAAAATTTTGGGATGAATATCGTCTTATTGTTGATGAGTGGACTATGTTTTATAATGGATACGAGTATGCTCCGGTGATTGTATCTTTTGGAGAAAAAGATAATTTTGACATTATCAATAAAGAAATGCAACATAATTTTGAGAGTATTCTTAAACTTGCAAAGGAAGAAATAAATGACAGATAAAGATGCTTTAGAATTATTAAATATGTTTACAACAGCAGCGCAACTTGCAAAAACCAGAAATATACATGAGTTTTGTTTAAAAATGAATGAGGTAGAATTAGTGGAATTACTAAAAAAAGCATTCCCAGCAATGAAAAACAATGTTGATATTGTGAATATTGCAAAAAATATTTTAAAAAGTTAAAGCAAAACGACAGTTGGTTTTATGATTTTGTACAAAGAGTTTGATTGCCGAAATAAGTTCAAAATGACATAAAAAAGGATCTCATAAGAGGTCTTTTTTATTTAACAGATTTCATTACGGTCCTAACTGTATCATTTAAATTTGCATTAGTAATACTGTCACGAACCATTTGAGCACCTTTTGCGTAATTAGTTTTAGCAATACTGTCAATTCTTAAAGAATCACGTACTTCTCTGGCTGTCTGTTCCCAAAGTTTTAAATCTGTACCTGTCTTTTTATCAGCACTTTTTTCTAAAATTTCAATATATTTATTAGGACTATGTGCCTTTACATATTCCATTGATTTATTAGCTTCTTTATTAATCTTTTCCTGTCTGTTACTTGTATAAGTTGCTAAACCACATGTCCCAAGAATTGCTAATGATACTGCAATTGATCGTTCTATTCTTTTTAAATTCATATATAGTTTCTTCTTTTTTAACTCACAGTTTACAAACTCCAAAATGCAAAAATTTTGCTACTCCAGTTACAAATTTTTACAATACAACAGCAAATCCGCCGAACTTGAGAACTGTAAAAAGACAATCGATTTGACTATTTTGAACAGCAAATTTGACTATTTCCCTCGCCCATTGTAGAAAAGGATTAGAGTGAGGGGTATAAATTTTGTTACAATTAAGCAATTTTTGCAAAGAAAAATACTTTATATAAATATCAGGGGAAATATTATGAGAATTCCAGTACTAATTACAAGAATTGTTGGGAAAACTGTTCCTAAAAATATTAATGTAATCGGGAAAATGGGCTCCAGTATAGGGGCACAGTTACCTATAACTACGGCTACTGCAGTAACAAGAACAAATGTAAACTTTTTAAATAGAATAAACAACATCCCTGTTCATGGTGTAAGTGTAGAAGAAATGCCAATTTTTGAAATGTTAAAAAATTCGATGTATGATTTATTAGCAACTACAAAGGGAAAAGCAAGATTACCAAAAGAAATTCGTTTTGAAAGAGTGAGAGGAAATGGTTTAATACGCAAACAAGGTGTTGCTTGTGTAACAAGAGAAAATGTTTTAAAAATTAACAGAGATTATTTTACACATATTGACGAAAATATCCAAACTAATTTGCAGGATTTTATAGATATTGGCTTAATAACACGTCAGCCTAATGGTAAATATAAAATAGCAGATTTTTTGAGAAACTCAAAAAGTGAAATTTTTGAAACAAGGTTAAATGAATATAATAAAAATTGGCCGCTTGATTATAAATTTAAATTTCATAGAACAAGTATGAATTATTATGCAAATCTTACATATCAAGCAAGGCACAATCCTATAGTGATGCTTGAAAATATTATGAAAACAGGAGAAAATCAAAAAATATTAAAAGAATGTGGATTGTTTAAAACAAGAGCAGAAATATTGCAAATGCCAAAAGAAAAGCAATTGCAATATTTGAAAGATATATTTAATAAAACGCAAGCTCAAGGCAAAAAAATAT
This sequence comes from uncultured bacterium, assembly GCA_948433295.1. GTDB lineage: Bacteria > Cyanobacteriota > Vampirovibrionia > Gastranaerophilales > Gastranaerophilaceae > Scatousia. The sequence continues at coordinate 3,255 of CAOJDT010000031.1, read as the reverse complement.
TATTACCTGAAGATACTGTATTAATTACAACTCCTAATTATGTGTTTCATCATGAATTAGGTCATGTTAATCACAATTTAATGTTAAATAATGAACAACATGCAATATTTGGCGGGTCGGAAAAATTATTAGAATGGCAAAATAATCCAAAAATACAAGAAGTATGTTCTCGCATAAGCGGGTATGCAAGTAGTGCTCCTTTTGAATTTGTAGCTGATACCTTTTCTTGTTTAGCAAATGGGCAAAAGTTACATCCTGATGTAATGAGTTTATATCAAAGTTTAAAAGGCCCTATGATTTTTTAATTTTTAGCTTGTAGAGTGCAATTTCTTGCATCAATTTCAAATTACTCATGGGGTAAATCGGCTTAAGGAGTAAAAATAAGGTAATTTTTTAAAGAAATAAAAATTTTGAGTGAGTAGAAAAAGAGTAATTTGAGTAATTTAAAATTGAGATAGTCAACCGACTTCCGACCGCCTAAAAGCTGGATTGCTTCGGGCTATCCGCCCTCGCAATGACGAAGAAACTTCCGAGCAAATTACTCAAAAAAGTACAAGGGGTCTTGGGGGTAATAATCAAACTGTCCGAAATAATCAAACTGGACATAAAAATACAACCAAGCTTCTCGCAACTATCTTCAAGCAATAAAAAAACACCCATCTTGCGATGAGTGTTCTTTATTAGCGGAAGACGAGACTCGAACTCGCGACAGTCTGCTTGGAAGGCAGATACTCTACCAACTGAGCTACTTCCGCATAAATTTATTTAATTGTCACAGATGTTTTTCAGTTGGTAGAGTATTTATTATGAATACGTTTCGTCTTTGACTCCACTGGGCAACTGAGCTACTTCCGCACAGGTTTTTCTCTGTACATTTAATTTAATATAAAAAAAATATTTTTGCAATACCTTTTCTCTCATTCTTAAGGATTAATTATAAAATGCTATTTCTTTAAATAAAAATCCATTCTGCGGGAGGGTGAAAAACCCTAAAAAAAACGTTATTATATATATGTAAGCTCTTCATATCCAGGCACTTTTTCGGGGTTGCGATAAGATTTTTCTTTTGCGGGTTTGGTTTAAAATATGTAGGGCTTATTTCTCTAAAAATCCATTCTTTTTTCATAATAGTTTTCACGTTTGATATACTGAACCTGACGTCTATATAACGGCAGGTTTTCTTTTTTAGAGGTTTGTATTATAATTTTTCTGTTAACATATTATAAGGAGTTATTGTATGACAGAAGAAATCAGAGCAAGCCATATCCTCGTGAAAACTGAGGCTGAAGCTAATAAATTGTTCGAAGAAATTAAAGATGAAAAATCTTTTGCAGATGCAGCGGCTAAATATTCATTGTGTCCGTCAGGTGCAAACGGAGGGGATTTAGATTATTTCGGACGCGGAATGATGGTTAAACCGTTTGAAGATGCGACTTTTGCTCTTGAAGTAGGCGAAATCTCAAAACCTGTTCAAACTCAATTCGGATGGCATTTGATTCTTCTTACCGATAAAAAGTAATTATGTCACAATTGATTGAAAAGGTTCGTAAGTTTCTTACGGATGAAAATTTAGATTGTTTACTGGTTAACTCCACCAATGAATTTTTGGTGGAGTATAACTCTTTGATTGAAAATTCCAGATATCATCTTACCGGATTTTCGGGTTCGACGGGAGATGCAGTAGTCACGGCTGATAATGTTTTTCTTTTTGTTGACGGAAGATATCATATTCAAGCGGATATGGAAGTGAATCACGGTTTGGTGACAGTTGTTAAGCTTCAGTCGGGTGAAAAAGTTATTGATAAGATGGTCCAACTTTTGCCTGAAAATGCTGTTATTGGCGTTGTTGCGGCGAAAAATTCACAAGCCCGCGTGGAACTTTTGAAAAAGAATTTTGATGTCAGGCTTTTGGATAAAGATCCGTTGGCAAAACCTTTTGAGTTGCCTAAAGATAATATTGTTGATGCGGAATTTTTCGGTAAATCTTTTGAAGAAAAACTATCTTGCCTGACAGAACAATTAAGTCCTGATGATGCAATTTTGTTGACTTGTGCTGAGGATGTTTCTTATTTGTTTAATAAACGGGATTTTTCAGAACCTTATGAAAGCAAGATTACAGCGAAGGCTATTGTCAGAAAAAACGATGCCCGATATTTTACACGTTCACGAATTCCTGAATTTGAACAATTGCTTAAATCTTTACAGGGCACGGTTTTTGTTGATAAAAAAACTATTAATGCTCATGATTATTCTCTTATAAAAAATGTTTCTGAAATGGACAAAAATCCTGTTCAGCTAATGCGTTCTGTCAAAAATGATATCGAAATAGAACATTATAAAGAGGCGTTTGCAAAAACTGATAAGGCTGTTCGGGCGATTAGGGATTATATTCTGAATAATCAAAATATTTCGGAATTTGATATTGCGCAAAAACTTGAAGAAGAATTTATTCGTTACGGCGCAAAAGGTTTGAGTTTTAAATCAATTGTCGCAAAGGATAAGAATTCTGCGCTTGCCCATTATTCAAAGTGTTCCAAAGATGAAATTATAAAAGACGGAAGTCTTATTCTGATTGATTGCGGTGCTTATTACGAAGGCGGGCTTGCCACTGATATTACGAGGGTTTTCGTTAAGGGAGAACCTTCGGATTTGCAGAAAAAAGTTTACACTACTGTATTGAAAGTTTTTCTTAATGCGTTTAACTTCCCGCTAACATCAGAAACGTGCGGATTTGATATTGATGCGCTTGCACGTCGTGTGATTTCGGAAAATCCGATTGATGGTTTTGTTTTTAATCACGGACTCGGTCATGGCATTGGGATAAGTGTACATGAATACCCGCCAAATCTTTCGAACAGTGAACTTGCAAAAGTTAAATTGCAGGAAAATATGTGTTTTACTATTGAGCCCGGGCTTTATAATCAGGAATATTTCGGTGTAAGGTTGGAAAATTCGTGTTATCTGAAGGAGGGCAAAATTCAATCTTTTGTGAAGATGAATTATGAGAAAAAATTGATTGATTTTTCTATGTTGAATGAACTTGAAACAGAATGGTTGAAAGAATTTGAGGTATTGTAATGGAGATTACGAGTGTAAATAACGAACTGGTTAAAGAAACCGTTAAATTACAACAGAAAAAATATCGTGATAAAGAAAATAAGTTTATACTTGAGGGTGAAAAGTCTGTAAGGGAAGCCTTTGACGCAGGTGTTCTTATTGAAACGGTTTTCGTACTTTCAGAGCATGCTCCAAGAT
>CAOJDT010000030.1 GCA_948433295.1 uncultured bacterium | reverse complement strand
CCCCCCCCCCCCCCCCCCCCCCCCCCCCCCCCCCCCCCCCGCCCCCCCCCCCCCCACCGATTCCTCTCTGAGAAAAGGTTTAGAGCCGCTTTTACGCTTGCAGAAGTTTTGATTACTCTCGGTATAATAGGTATTGTTGCGGCAATGACCATGCCGGCGTTGATTCAAAAACAAAGTAATACCATAACTGAAACACGGCTGAAAAAGTTTTATTCTGTATTTAATCAAGCAATTTTAATGTCTGTAAAAGATAATGGCGATTATATGTATTGGGATTATTGGGTAGCTCAGAAATTTGATAATGAAGGAAATCAAATAAATAACAGCGATAAGATTAGGAGTTCTTTTGAAAAATATATTGCACCTTATATGAAAATTACAGAAATTAAGGACGTAAATGGTGGTTTAGGTAAAAATTATCTGTATTTTCTTCCGGATGGAGGTGCGTTTCAAATAGGTCAGGATGAAAACACATATATAACCTTTTATCCTAGTAAAGCTGAAAAATGTATTGAAAGAGGTAAAAATGGCGAAAATACCGCTGGTGTTTGTTCTTTTTCTTTTTCGTTTTATCCGCTTCGTAATACCGGCGGATGGAGGTATCACTATCGAAAACCTCTGGAACCTCATGTTTTTGATTGGAATGGAAAATATGAAGGTTTATACTCTCATTCTGCCCGCGGATGTAATGAAAATGCAAACCGATCGTTTTGTACTGCAGTAATTCAACATAACGGATGGAAAATTCCGAAAGAATATCCGTTTAAAGTTTCTTATTAACTTTGTGATATAATTCTTTTATGAATATTAACGAAGAATTAGTTGTGAAGATTGAAAAACTTTCAAATCTCGGCACGGGTATTGCCCGTGTCGACGGTTTTGTGGTTTTTGTTGAAAATGCTTGTCCGCAGGATGAGTTAAAAGTACAAATTACAAAAGTTACTAAAAATTATGCAAACGCAAAAGTTCTTGAGATTATAAATCCTTCACCTTACAGAGTTGAACCTTTTTGTGCAATGCAAAAGGTGTGCGGTTCTTGTCAGTTGCAATTTATTGATTATGACTATCAGTTGGAACTTAAACGTCAGATTGTAGAAGATGCAATGCACTCTATTGCAGGTCTTGGTATTGAAATTCCTAAACCCGTTGCCGGTCCGCAGATTAAAGAGTTCAGGCATAAAATTCAGTATCCTGTTTCGCAAACAAAAGTTTCTAAGCGGATTCTTGCAGGATATTACAAACCTCAAAGTCATGAAATCGTAAATATTAAACATTGTCCTATTCAGCCTGAAGTTTGTGATGATATAATGGAATTTATTCGTGTAAAAGCTTTTGATTTCGGTATTTCAGGTTATAACGAGAAAAAGCATGCCGGGGATTTGAGGCATGTTGTTTTAAGGGTTTCTGCAAATGACGGTAAAGTTCTTGTGACTTTGGTTGTTAACACGAAAAAAGTCTTTGCTCGATTGCATGATTTTTGCGAATCTATATTTAATGAATTTGATTTTGTGAGCGGTGTGTGTGTGAACTTCAATACAAAACCTACAAATGTTATTTTGGGTGCACAAACAGAATGTGTTTGCGGCGAGGATTTTATAGAAGAAAAACTTTTGGACAAAACTTTTAAAATCGGTGCCAATACATTTTTTCAGGTAAATCCGAAAAGTGCCGAAAATATATTTTCTTATGTCAAAAACTATATTAAAAATAATTTTGAAAATCCTACGGTGCTTGATGCTTATGCGGGAATCGCTACATTCGGCATTTGCGTTTCGGATGTTTCGAAAAAGGTCATTTCTGTAGAAGAAAATAAAGAGTCTATTGAAAAAGCCGGTGAAGTTTTGAAAAATAATAATATTGAAAATGTCGAACTTCATTGCATGGATACTGCAAAATACTGTGCTTCCGTAAAAAGAAAGTTTGATGTAATAATACTCGACCCTCCGCGTAAGGGTTGTACTCAGCAATCTTTGGATGAAACATTGCGTTTATCAAAAGGAAAGATAATTTATGTAAGCTGCAATCCTGCAACACTTGCGCGTGATTTAAAATATTTATGTGAAAAAGGCTGTACAGTAGAATCCATACAGCCGTTTGATATGTTTTGTCACACCTATCATATTGAAAATGTTGCGATAATTAATCTGCCGATTTCTTCAAATCATGTAAATGATTAAAATATTCTATGGTGCCGCGTAAATTCTCATGAATTTTATTCAGTAATGTTTTATCGTGACGGCTGTCGCTATTAATTTGTTTTGTTGCTGTAGCACTTGCTTTTGCTGCTGCTTTTTCGTTTTTATAGATGTCTGTGAGTTTTTTGTTTAAGCCTGCAAAATAATTTTCGAACATTTTTATGTCGGTTTCCGAAAAGTTAATCGGAATTTCTTTAGGTATGTCGTATAAATCTTTGTTTTTAGCGTTCAGGAATAATTTTTCAGATATTTTTCCTCGGAACATTTGTTTTAGCAGGTCAATATATATTGCGGCTTTGAGTTTGTCCGGCTCTTCAGGTGATTCTTCCGGTCTTATTTTTAACTCATCAAATTCTCTGATGTTTTTGTAAACTTTTTCTGATTCGATAAGTTTTGCCTTTGCATAATTCGGGCCGAATAAGATTATTAATTCGTGTTCTAACGGATTTCTTTTTTTGTCGAATTCTCTGACAAAGCGCATTTGTATATCTTCGTAACCAGATTTTGGCGGTTGTCCTATACTGTACTGTAAATCATTTGATAATAAATGTCTTTTTTCGGCGGCATTTTCTAATCTTATATCAAGGTCGGGTACTCGGAAAACTTTTGCGGTATTAATTTTATCTTCCATTGTTAACGGAAATCCTCGTTTTTGAAGTGATTCAAGTTTTGTATCAACTTTTGCAAGGACGTAACCTCTTTTGTGCATTTCCGGAAGAAGTTTATCGTTAATGATTGATAAGTCATACGGATTTTTTATATATAAAGTTGCACGAACTGCATCAGAAACCTTCATGCTTCCTGAGCGTACGATTTTAGATAAGTAAGATTCGGCGGACTTTATGGGGTGAAGTTCGCAATAAGCTCTGTCAAAAGAGACTCCATCATCTTTTAGGCGGTTTGCTACAGACTCAAGAACATCCAGATATGTTGTTGATATACGGTCTAATCTTGATAATTTTTCTTCAACACTTCTTGACATAAAATCAGAAATACGGTTAGCGTTACCAAATGACACAGTGTCGCAAGCCAAAGATGGTACCATCTTTGATTGAATAACCGTATGGTTATTCAATGGAACTCTATTATCTGAATCATTTTGAAAACGCGGCATTATCGGTAATATATTCATTCCAAAATCCTTTCTTTTACTGCCGGATATTTTAAAACCTGTGAATAAAAATTATTAACCCCTAAAAAAATAAAAAATATATTTCTTTACATAAATTTACAGTGGAAAATTTTTGTCAATAAATCATGTTTGTATTAAAATGTAAGGGTATAGTATTAAGTTATAGCATAAACAAGGAGGTTAGGTAAAAATTATGCCAGGAAAAACTATAACAGTTGATGGTAACTACGCTGCGGCGCATATTGCATACGCCCTCAGTGAAGTATCAGCAATCTACCCTATCACTCCGTCATCCACTATGGGTGAATGGATTGATGAATGGGCTTCCCAAGGTAAGAAAAATATCTGGGGAAAACAGGTAAGAGTTGCGGAAATGCAATCAGAAGCCGGTGCTGCAGGTGCGGTTCACGGTTCTTTGGCAGCAGGTTCTTTGACTTCTACTTACACAGCATCACAAGGTTTGCTTTTGATGATTCCTGTAATGCACAAAGTTGCGGGTGAAATGCTTCCGCACGTAATCCACGTTACTGCTCGTGCATTGGCAGCGCAATCATTGGCTATCTTCGGTGACCACACTGACGTTATGGGATGCCGTAACACAGGTTATGCGATGTTGGCTGCAAACTCTGTTCAAGAAGAAATGGATATGGCTCTCGTTGCTCACTTAGCAACTTACAAAGCAAAAGTTCCGTTCTTGCAATTCTTTGACGGTTTCAGAACTTCTCACGAAATTCACAAAATCGAAGAAATTTCTTACGAAGATATTGCAAAACTTGTTGAACCTAAATATATTGAAGAATTCAGAAATCGTGCATTGAGACCGGAAGCACCTATTTGTAAAGTCGGTGCTCAAAACACCGATGTTTACTTCCAAGGTCGTGAAACAGTTAACAAATACTACGATGCTGTTCCTGATATCGTTCAGGAATATATGGATAAAGTCGCTGCAATTACAGGCAGACAATACCATCCGTTCGATTATGTCGGTGCCCCTGATGCAACTGATGTTATCGTAGCTATCGGTTCGGCTTGTGAAACTATTGAAGAAACTATTCAATACTTGAATGCTAACCGCGGTACTAAATACGGTTTGGTTAAAGTAAGACTTTACAGACCGTTTGACGTAAAACGTTTCAACGAAGCTCTTCCTGCTTCTGTTAAACGTATTGCGGTTCTTGACAGAACTAAAGAACCTGGTTCAATCGGTGAACCTTTATTCATGGATGTTACTGCTGCTATTGCAGGAAAAGATATCAGAGTTATCGGCGGACGTTACGGTTTGTCTTCTAAAGAATTCACTCCGTCAATGGTTCTCGCTATTTACAAACACTCTGAAAATAAAGGATTCCACGGATTTACGGTTGGTATCGAAGATGACGTAACTCACAAATCTTTGAAAATCGAAGAACACATCGTTACCGAACCTGAAGGTACTACAAATTGTATGTTCTGGGGATTGGGTTCTGACGGTACCGTTGGTGCTAACAAAAACTCAATCAAAATCATCGGTCAATACACTAATAAAGATGCTCAAGCTTATTTTGCTTATGACTCTAAAAAATCTTTCGGTGTAACTGTTTCTCACTTGAGATTCGGAGACCAACACATCAAATCAACTTACCTTATTACAGCTCCAGACTTCGTATCATGTTCAGCACATGCTTACGTTGGCAGATATGATTTGTTAAAAGGTATTAAAGAAGGCGGAACATTCCTCCTTAACTCACCTTATACAAAAGAAGAAGCTATTGCTCACTTAACTCGTGATATGCAAAAAACTATCATTGATAAGAAAATTAAATTCTACAACGTAGATGCTGAAAAACTTATCAAAGAACAACCAGGCTTGCGCGGTAAAGGTGCAAACACAGTTATGATGGTTGCTTACTTCAAAGTTTCAGGAATTATTCCGTTCGAACAAGCTCTTGAAGGTATGAAAGAAATGACAGTTAAAACCTTTAAGAAAAAAGGCGACGATGTTGTTAACATGAACCTTGCATTGATTGATGCAGCAGTTAACGCAACTGAAGAAGTTCCTGTTCCTGCAACATTAGACGGTGTTGGATGTGTTGACGAAGCTCAATTGCTTCCTGAAAACGCGTCTGATTTCGCTAAGAAAATCATTGAACCTTCAATGAGACAAAAAGGTGATGACATCCCTGTTTCAGCTATGTCAAACGACGGCGTAATTCCTACAGGTACAGCTTGTTTGGAAAAACGAGGTATCGCACCTCGTGTTCCTCACTGGCATCCTGAAAACTGTATTCAATGCGGTATTTGTGCATCAGCTTGTCCGCATGCTGCAATCAGAACTAAATTAGTAGAAAAAGAAAACTTGAAAGATGCTCCAAAATCTTTCAAAACTATTCCTGCTAAACCGGCTCTTGCAGATGAAGAATTCAAAGTTCAAGTATACTGTCAGGATTGTACAGGTTGTGGCGTTTGCTTAGATCAATGTCCTACATTGAAAAATCCTGATAAATCAAAACATGCTATAACTTGGTCAACTATCGAAAAAGAAGTTGAAGCATGTGAAGTTGTTAACGAAAAATTCTTTGATGAATTGCCTGACAACGTAATGGGTAAAAACACTACAAAAACTATCAAAGGCGCTATGTTGAGAAAACCTTTATTTGAATTCTCAGGTGCTTGTGCCGGTTGTGGTGAAACTCCTTATGTTAAATTAGTATCACAATTGTTCGGTGAAAACGCTATCGTTGCAAACGCAACAGGTTGTTCTTCAATCTACTCCGGTACATTCCCGACAATTCCTTATACAAAAACCAAAGAAGGCAGAGGTCCGGCTTGGGCCAACTCATTGTTCGAAGACAATGCTGAATTCGGTTTCGGTATGAGATTGGCAGTTGATTCTAACAGAGACACTTTGAAAACTTACGTTGAAAAAGTTGTTGCTAACGAAAAAACTCCTGCTGACTTAAAAGAAGCTCTTGAAGGTGCAATGGCTCACTTCTGTGATTCAAAAACTGAAGAAGCGGTTGCTGCTCAAAACAAAGCTAAAGAAGTTCTTGCAAAATACGCTGATTGCGATTGTCCTGATTTAGCTAAAGTTCGTGAACTTCAAGACTACTTCACAGATAAATCAATCTGGATTATCGGTGGTGACGGATGGGCTAACGATATCGGTTACGGCGGTATTGACCACGTTCTTGCTCAAAACAAAAACGTTAATATCCTCGTTCTTGATACCGAAGTTTACTCTAACACAGGCGGTCAGGCTTCTAAATCAACACCTACCGGTGCAGTTGCGAAGTTTGCTACAGGCGGTAAACCAACCTATAAGAAAAACATGGGCTTGATGAGCATGTCTTACGGATATGTTTACGTAGCATCAGTCGCATTGGGTGCAGACAGAGGTCAAACTCTTAAAGCATTCCAGGAAGCTGAAGCTTACGATGGTCCGTCAATCATCTTTGCATACGCTCCTTGTATCGCACACGGTATTGATATGTCTAAAACTCAGACAGAACAAAAACGTGCAGTTGAAGCAGGATACTTCCCGCTTTACAGATACAACCCTGCTAACGAACAACCGTTCACTTGGGATGCTAAAGAACCAAAAGAAAACTACCAAGACTTCATCAGATCAGAAGGTCGTTATAAGTCATTGCTTAAAACAAACCCTGAAGCTGCTGAATGCTTATACGCTAAAGCGGAAGAAGATGCCGCTAGACGTATGGCAATGTTCAAAGCAGTCGGAGAACTGGTTAAATAGTTCAAAAGCTAATAAAAAGAAAGCGGTGTCAATTCTGACACCGCTTTTTTAATCTTGCCGATTTAGACGGGTGGAAAATTCAATATTAATAACTTATTTTTAATGGATAATCGTCAGGGATTTTCCACCCGTTATTTTGAATTAGTGCAGTGCAATAAACTCCTTGATGCGTTGAAACACTGACTTTACCTTTACAACCCTCCATAAGATGTTCTTCTGAACCGTTCCAGCTTGCTTTGAATGGTTCAAACCCCTTGTTATAATGGTACCTCCAGGCGTTAGTGTTGTTATTAGGGTTGAAATTAAACATAAACTGACAAATCCCAAAACCTGTACCTGTGCCGTAAGTTTTTATACATTTTTTAGCATTTGAGGGGATGAAAAGCCAATCTCTGGTTGTGTGGCTTCTTGAACGCAGTGCGCTTCCATCTGGAAAGTATACAATAAAACTTCCATCATACAGTGTTTCTTGTTTAATAATTTTTAAATGCGGAGCGAGATATTTATTGAACCATTTTTCAGACTCGCTTGTCCCTTCAACCGGTATGCCGTTTTCATCAAGATCAGCTCCCAGTAAATCTTCAAACCATATTTTTTTATCCCCGTATTGAACTTCAGCGAGCTTTACCGCCTGATTAATATTAGAATAAAATTTTTGTAATCTGGTTTCAACAACCTGTTTTTGATATTGGGCGATTAAAGTAGGCAAAGTCATCGCCGCGACAATACCGATAATGCCTAAAGTAATTAAAACTTCGGCTAAAGTAAAACCGTGTGTTCGGGTCAACCCCCAAAAAGCATTTCGCTTTAAAAACGCCTTTAAATTTCTCGTGCGATTTGTAATTCTCGTGTTAAGTGATTTGTCAAAACTCGCTCCAGAGTGAGGTTTTGACTCAGTCGAGCCCCCCCCCTTTTTAAGTTTTGAAGCTATAAGTGATGTTTTCATAAAATATCCTCCTTAATTATTATAACGTCTTTTTCAGATTTTTGCAACAAAAAACAGACCTTAATATTAAGGTCTGTTTTTTGAATTTATGTTTGTTTAAACATCTAAGTCTTTTTTCGGATGTTTCAATAGTTCGAGATTTTCAACGTTTTCGGGAAACTGTTTTAAGAAGTCATTTTCCATTTTTAATTCTTTAACTCGAGCTTTTGCAAGGTTTAATTGTGCTTCTTTCATTCCTGAATAATTTTTATTAAATTCTCTGTTTCTTTCCATATTGTGATTGATAGAGTGGAACAGTGATGTAAATACTAAAGCTTCAGGAAGAATATTTATTACGTTTTTTGTTCCGTTTTTGAGGATTTGAGGCATTTTTTCTGAAAGTTTAGAAAGAGGTTTTTGAATAAATTTCGGAGTTTTAATTTTGTTAAGAGTTTCTCCGGCTTTACCTGCACCGTTGCCTAATTTTGCCATAAGTTTAGGGCTGATTTTACTGTATAATTTGCCAAGACCTCGAGACACGCCGCACCAAGCTGCAAATCCTGTTGCAAGAAGTGCTCCCATTGAAAGAATCGGATGTTTGTTTTCAATTTCTTTGGCAGTTTTCGAGTTATTGGTAATAAATTTATTACCTTCAACAACGGCGTCAGCAACTCCCAGAGTAATTGCCCATGGAAGAGCGGCTTTAATGCCGTTAGCTGTTCTAGCAGCCAGTCCCGTAAGTTCTTTGCCGAACATTGAAGATTTTCCTTTGCTCAATACTGCGGCAGAAAGACCTGCTACAACCGGTATAGAATACCATAATGCGTTCGAAATCTTTTTATGTTTTTTATCTTGAACTTTGTTCAATGTTTGATAAGCGGCATAATCCCTGATTGTTTTATCATCCTGAACTATCGCTTCATCAATTCGATCTCTTTTTCCTGTAAATCCTTTGTTAAAAGATGAAATAGCTTGTACCTGCATGTCACACTCCTACATTTATAAATGTATTATACAACATTCAAACCATGAATGTAAAAATTTTTGCTAGTTATATATATTATTTTAAAAAATATTTACAATAAAATTTATTTTATATAAAATACAGGAATGAGAAACTTTTACATTCACACAATGGGCTGCAAATCTAATCAATTCGAAAGCTCTGTAATAATTGAAAATTTTGAAAAAAACGGGCTTCAACAGATAAAAACTGTAGAAGATGCCGATATTTATATTTTGAATTCGTGTACGGTTACCCATAAAAGTGACAATGAGGCTTTATATCTTCTGCGTAATGCCAAACATAAAAATCCTGATATTATTACTGTACTGACGGGATGTCTTGCGCAGGTCGAAAAAGAAGAACTTTTGAAAAACGATTTTATTGATTACGTTATTGGTAACGATGAAAAGTTGAAACTCTATGAAATCCTTCACTCAGCTCAAATGGAGGGTGCAAAGTGTAAGGCCGCGGATATTATGGAATTGAATGAATTTCACAAGGCTGTTCTTGTTGATACCTCGAAAACCCGCGCTAGTTTAAAAATTCAAGACGGCTGTGATAATCGCTGTTCGTATTGCATTATTCCTTTCGCGCGCGGCAAAAGCAGAAGTGCAGATATTGACTTTATTATTGAACAAATTAATAATTTTTCTAAAAAAGGTTTTAAAGAAGTCGTATTTACTGGTATTCATATCGGGTTGTGGGGAAGAGATATCGGAATGACGCTTCTTGATTTGTTAAAAGAGGTGGAAAACCGTACAGCAATAGAAAGATACAGACTCGGCTCTTTGAATCCGCTTGAGATTAGCGATGAAATGTTAGAATTTTTACAAAAATCAGAAAAATTCTGTCCGCATTTTCATCTGTCTCTTCAGTCGGCATGTAATAAAACTTTGAAATCCATGAACCGATTCTATAAGGTTGAATTTTATCTTGAACAAATTGACCGTATAAATTCAATGTTTGAATTGCCGTTTTTGGGTAGCGATATTATCACCGGTTTTGCGGGTGAAACTGACGAGGATTTCGAAATTACACGTCAGAACCTCGAAAAATCAGGTTTGTCTCAAATTCATACGTTTCCTTATTCAAAACGCAGTGGAACAGTAGGCGCTGCTGCCGATAATCAGGTTGATGACAAGGTAAAAGAAAAACGGGCAGATATTGTAAAATCGATTTCTCATTGTAAGCATGAAGAATTTATCAATAAAAATCTCGGTAAAATTCATGAGGTTTTAATCGAAAAATGTCCTGATAAAAAAGGTTTTATGAAAGGTGTTACAAGAAATTATCTGACGGTTATAACTGATTCAAAAGAGATTAATATAACCAATACCATTCAAAAAGTTAAACTTACAAAATACGAAAACGGAAAAATTTACGGAGATTTAGTATAATAAAAATGCCGGATTGTTAAGTCCGGCATTTTTTTATTTATTATCGTCTGCTTTGTAATTTTGAAAGAAGTTTTAAAATTTCCAGATACAGCCATATTAATGTAACCATAAGTCCGAATGCGCCGTACCATTCGTAATTTTTCGGAAGCATTTGTTCCGAGCCTCTTTCGATAAATTCAAAATCCATAATAAGGTTCAATGCAGCAATAATTACGACAATCACGCTGAATGCTATGCCTATCGGGCTTGCTGTAAAGATTTGCGGAATTCCTCTGCCAAAGAATGATGCAATTATCTGGATTAAATAAATTATACCTACAGACATTGTTGCTGTGAAAATTACAGCTCTAAAACGTTCGTTGCATTGGATTACTCGTGCTTTATAAAGCATAAGCATTGAAAATGCCGCTGCAAAAGTTCCGCCGACCGCTTGAAGTACAATTCCCGGGAATGCAGCTTCAAATACTGCAGAAATCCCACCTACAAATAAACCTTCACTCAATGCGTATAATGGTGTAAGTATCGCCGCATGTTTCCCGCGCGTAAAAATTGTAACAAGTGCAAGGATAAAGCCTGCAATCGCGCCTACAATACATAAATTATGCGCCATATCAGTAAAGCCCGAAGCCATAAGCCACCAGGTATATGCTGCTGATATAACTACAAGTCCCAATAGAATAAAAGTTTTGTTTATAGAACCGTTAATTGTCATCGGTTCGCCTTCCAATACCCTTTCGCCTTCCATCATTTTGTTAAACACAGGATTTGCCATATTAACTCCTTTCTTCTTTTATGTTATAATAAAAATATTATAGCATAAAATTGGATAGGGCAGGGATTTTTGTATGTATCTTGAAAACGTGAGGAAATTTGTTAAATATTTTTGCCGCGGAAGAAAGTTAAAACTTGCAGGGCTTTTTTGTTTATCTTTTTTTGCAGGATGTCTCGAATTTCTTGGTATAGCGTTGATTTATCCGTTTATTGTTATGTTGATTAATCCTGATATTGTTACTTCAAGTAATCTTTATATAAAATGGTCTTCTTTCTGCGGGATAAGTGATTCTACAATAAACGCACTTTTGCTCGGTCTTTTAGCATTAATGCTTTTTGTTATGAAAAATGTTTACATGATTTGTTTTTTATATATTCAAAGTAAATTCCTTAACAAGTGGAAATTGGATATTTCTAAAATGTTTATGGAATACTACCTATTTGCAGATTATGACAAAGTTATGAATATGTCTTGCGCAGATAAAACCTATGTCCTCAGTGCCTTGCCGTATCAGGTTATGTCAACTTTTCTCGTGCGGATTCTTAATCTCGGTACAAGTTCAATAATAGTTTTGATGGTACTGTCTCTTATTCTTTTGAAATTCCCTCAAGCCGGATTCGTTACAATTTTGTTTGTTTCGGCAAGCATGTTTTTGCAAAATAAGTATTTTAAATCTAAAACAAAAAATATTAATGCGGTTATTAATGAAAAAGCTATTGTGATAAATCGTCTAATATACGAATATATGAACAACCTTAAAGAGGTTAAAATACTTTCTGCCGAATCGGTATTTTTTGACAATTATAAGCGTAAATCAGAGGAACTTAACAGATTAAATATTAATTGTGATTATTATGTATCTATTCCTCCTTATATAGTAGAGGTTTTAATCGTTCTTGCCTTAATGATTATGGCAGCATTGATATCTGTAGGTTCAATAAATAATCAGTCTTCTATGATTGCATCTTTTGCCCTTGTCGTTGCTGCAATATTCAGAATTGCGCCATCACTTAACAGAATTCAATCTTCTATCATAAATATCGGGATAGGAAGAACTTTTGTTAAGGCTATTCTTGACGAATGTGAAAAGTGTGATCTGATAAATTTTTCGGCGGTAGGTCATGACAATTTTTCCACGCTTCTATTTAACGATAAAATTGAGTTGAAAAATATTTCTTATTCTTATAATACATCAACACCTGTTTTGAAAAATATTAACTTGACCATAAATAAAGGTGATTTTATTGGGATTATAGGATTGTCGGGTGCAGGAAAAAGTACTCTCGCTGATATTCTGACAGGGCTGTTAACCCCTTCTGACGGCGAAATTTTAATTGACGGCAAAATTTTAACTAAAGAAAACCTTATAGCCTACCGAAAATTACTGGGATATGTTCCGCAAGAAATCAATGTATTGCAGACGTCTATCCGGGAAAATGTGGCATGGGGTATCCCTGCTGATGAAATTGACGATGCGCGAGTTATCCATGCCCTGATTGATGCTCAATTAAATGATTTTATGAAAAATTTTGAAGATGGTATTTATGCAAAACCATTTGTTGATTCAAAAGGGATTTCTCAAGGCCAAAAACAGCGTATAGCCATTGCAAGAGCCCTTTACAGAAATCCTTTAATTGTAATTCTTGATGAAGCTACTTCTTCGCTAGATGTAAAAATTGAGCATGAAATAACTGACATGCTAAACGATTTAAAAAAGGATAAAACAATAATTGCAATTGCGCACAGACTGTCAACTTTGAAATCCTGCAATAAGCTTGTATATTTAAAAGATGGTGAAATTGTGGATATAGGTACATTTGATGAATTATCATCCAAATATGAGGATTTTGAAAATTTGGTAAAATTATCAGCAATTAATTAAAAAAAGTACTTTACAATAAAAATTTTTTATATTATAATAATTACATAAGCCCCACCTGAGAGGGTTGCGGAAAAATAAGGGGCAACTCACTAAAGAGTAAACCGCAAGCTGAAATATTCCTCAGTAGCTCAATGGCGGAGCAACCGGCTGTTAACCGGTAGGTTGTTGGTTCGAGTCCAACCTGGGGAGTTTTTTCATGTTTGAAGTATCTCTCCAAGTTCGATTGTAGAACTTTTGGGAGAGTTTTTTATTACAAGGGTTTTGGCGATTTTGCTAAGCTCTTTTTTTATGCAAAAAATCATTTTTTCCGACCTAAATGTTATACTTTTCTGAGTAATTTGGTCGGAAGCTTTTCAAATGCCGGTTGGGCATACTTGCCAAACACTACTAAATTACAGCTGGTCGGAAGTTAATTAACTATCTCAGTTCCAAATTACTCACTTTCTTTGATGGACACTTAGATGTTTCATTTTCTTTAAAAATTTACCGTTCAACATCGTAAATTTGCCATAACGGAGTAAAATTTTTCAGTATTAAATAGTATTTTGTAATTTATTTCTCAAATCTATTCTATTTTTATATATTTTTAGTAATAAATTATCGACTTCATTTAATGATAAGCTGCCTTGAATTCTATTACCATCATCAGAAATCCAACCAATATTATCAGAAATATGCTTTCCCCCATTTTTAAGTGGTGTTAGATGTCCTACTTGAAACATTGATTTTCCATGTGTTTGATTTAATATTTCATTTTCAAAATCCGTATAATATAAAAATTCTCCTGTTACAGGACACTTATAATTCTCAAAGGTACTTGGAAGCAGATTTTGATTTTGCAGTAATGTTACTAATTTCTTATCAAGTCCTTTAAATGTACAAACCTGAAGTAAAAGTTCTGTTTCAATTTGATTACAGTCTCGATGTAAGGCAAATTGGAAATTTAATGGATGTGCTTCCATCTTTTTTCTCTATTTGTTTTATGTACACCGGTTTGAGCACGATCTGTCTGATATGCTTTTACTTTAATTTTATTTGCAATTATTTTGTTAAAAAATTGAGATTTCGGATTTATCGTAGCATCTTTTAATAAGCTTCTTAATAAGGTACACCTCTCTATATTCGAATTTATAAATATTGCAATATTTTTGGAGTTGTGAATGTTTTCTGAAATACGTTCTATGTAGTCAATTGGCAGTTCTGTGGTATATATGCTGTTTTTACAATATTTTATAAGAATATTTAATCCTTGTTCATCTAATGAGATAAGATTTATTAACAATTTTTCAAATATTTTTATACATTCTTCATACGAAGCAAATCTGGGATCATTAGTCAGTGAATCAGTCCAGCGCGTTTGGTATTTGGTGGAATCTGAGTCCGCAGAGGGATCTGTTAATTCAATAAAGAAAGAAAATCTAATCAATGCCTGTTTGAAAGCAGAATACATTTTCTTGTCCTGAATCTTTTCTTTTAATATTTGCAAATTATTAACAATGGATATGTTTGTAATATAGTTTTCAATTGCCACGCAATCTTTGATATTAAAATTCTTTTTTAGTGTTGCTTTTTCTAAAGTATCTTTATATGTCATGCGTGTCCCCTTTTTTATTATTCTATCATGCTAAAAATAATCAAGGTATTCATTATCTGTCTTTTTAAAACCTGCCAGCATAAACTGTTTATGTTATAATCTTCTACATAAAATGAGGCGGAGGGAGTATGGAAGAATTTTCAGCAAAGAAAATATTTAAAGATATTCGAAATTTTTTGGCAGGTCGTTTTCTAGGTGGTACCAGAGACGAATTTTTGTTAGAAGAATTAATTAAATTGATTTTTTGTAAGTATTATCTGTTAGATATGGATACTGAATCAAAATCCGATGTTAATTTGTCTTCTATATATCGTAAAACTTTTAAAACCGTTATAGATAAGTATGAAGATATTTACGAAGATAAAACTGTTGAAATTGAGTTAGATCCAATAAGCATAAAATATATTGATTCACAACTTAATACATTAAATTTAAACAATTTAGAGAGAGATATTATTGGTGATGCGTATGAAGTATTTATTGGTGAAATGATAAAAGGTCAATCAGGACAATTTTTTACTCCACAAAATGCCGCAATGGCGCTGATTAAAATGATTCAACCTAAAGTTAATGATAATATTTTGGATTTAACATGCGGAGCTGGTGGCTTTTTAATATCAACATTAAAATATTGGTTTCAGAATAAAATTCATTACACGCAAACCAATTTATACGGAGTTGATAAAGATAGTTACCTTGCAAGGTTGGCAAAAATTCATTTGGCTTGCATGAGACAAAATACAAACAATATAAAATGTTGTGATAGTCTGATTTGGGATAATAATATATTAAATTATGATATAAATAAATTTGATATTATCTTAACTAATCCGCCCTTTGGAACAAATATTAAAACAGGATCTAAAGAAACTCTACAAAAGTATCAATTGGCTTATAAATATAAAATGAATAGCAATGGGGATAATCAAAAATCTGATACTATTAATTTATCGGTTCCGCCACAAGTTGTTTTTGTTGAACAATGTATTAATTTGACAAAAGAAAATGGTTATATAGGAATAGTTGTTCCGGAAAGTTTGATATCAAATAAAAAGTATTCTTATGTTGTAGATTATATATTTAATAAGTGTTATATTGAAGCCGTTATTGGTATGCCGGATGAATTGTTTAAGACATCAGGCAAAGGTGGAACCCACACAAAAACTTGTTTATTAATATTAAAGCTAAAAAATCATAATATCAGTGAAAATGAATATGATATATTTATGGCAGAGGCAAAATGGTGTGGGCATGATTCTCGCGGACGTGATATTTCAAAAGATGATATCCCACAAATTGTGGAAAATTATTTATATTTTAAAAATAAAGGTTACATTAAAGATAGTACTTTAGGTTTTATAATAAAAAATAATAAAATTAATAATAAGGTTTTAGCTCCAAGAGCTTATATGCATGATATTGGTAATGAAAATCCGGATTTATCTGCAACCCATAATTTAGTTACAGTTGGAACGTTAATAAAAGAGGGGATTCTTAGTGTTGCAACCGGTAATGAAGTTGGTAAATTGTCCTATGGAACCGGAAATATTCCTTTCGTCAGAACCTCAGATATTTCAAATTGGGAAATTAAATCAGATCCAAAGCATTTAATTAATGAAGAAATTTATCAAAATTTTGCTGCAAAGCAAGATGTAAAAGAAGGTGATATATTAATGGTAAAAGATGGGTCTTATTTAATTGGCAGTTGTGCAATGATTACAAAAGAAGATACCAAAATTGTATATCAAAGTCATTTGTACAAAATTCGTGTAACAAAGAATAATAAATATAATTTTGATAACTACTATTTGTTAGCAGCATTATCTTCGCAATATGTTAAAAAACAAATTTCGTCAAAAACATATTCTAATGATATTATTAATTCTCTTGGAGATCGTTTAAAAGATATTGTGATACCAATAAAAAAAGATTCGCAAAAAATTAAAAATATATCAGAAATGGTTAAACAATCTATTGAACATAACAGGCTTGCAAAAGAATTATCGAAAAAATCAAAAGAAAGTATAATAGTATAAATGAATACACTAAACCAGCTCCGAAATATAATTTTGGAGCTGGTTTAGTGTATTTTTATTTTTAATACAGATTCTAGAATCTGAATGTTATGCCGCCTTGGAAACCGATACCTGTTCTGCCTCCGTTACGGAATACAATTTGGGCATATGTGCTGAAACGATCTTTCCAGGTTTTAGTAGCCCCAAATCCGTATTCAAGGAAGCCGTGACGCATTCTTACGCCAGGAAGATTAACGTTTCCTGCTTGACCTGATGATGTTGCCATTATGTTATAGAAATATTGGAATGTTGCATAAACGCTCCATGTTTCGCGTCCGTAAATGAAGTTTACTCCAGGTGCAACGTTTACACCGTCAAGCATGTTTGTTCTCATTAACATATCACCAAAGTCGGTTCTCCAACGTTGTTTTCCAAAGTGTGTATAGGAAGCGAGTACTGTAGGTTGGATTACAAAGTGTCTTGAAGGGTGGAAGTTATATGCAGCTTTTACTGCTGTTCCGGCAAACCAGTTTGCCGTATCATCGGTAAAGCCGCGTACATTCATTGAATTTGAGTAGCCTCCACCGTAAGCAAGAACTGAACCGAGGAAGTTATCTTTCATGAATGTTGCCATTCCGCCTGCTTGACCGCCGTTTTGCCACATACTCATATGGCTGTAATTTTGATGTCCGCCGGTATAAGCAATATATGCGGTAGGAAGCATTGTCCAACCTTTTTTCAATTCAACTGCAGGGAAGTCTGCGCCGACAAGTCCGCCATAGAAGTTATTATTAACATTTAAGCCTTCTGTCATACTCAAACGTTCAAATGTTCCAAAAGCTTTAAACCATAAGCCGCCGTCTTTTCTGTTGTACTGGTATGGTGCGAATTGAGGATAAGCTGCAGCATATTTGTTCGGATTTTGTTGTGTTAAGTATTGAAGGTTAACTTCCTGCATATGGTCAAACAACACATTGTTAACAACAAGTTGGTTTTGATAAGAAGCAAGTGTTGCAACCTGTCCGCGGAATACCTGAGGATTGTATTTTGTAAGTGAAGCAGTGTAAACACCCGGTTTTGCCGCATTAGGGAATAAACCATACCAGCCGATTGGTGTAAACACTTCTTTTGCAGTTGAGCCGAATAATACGTTGCTCAAGTCTACGTTTTCTGATTTAAACAAATCAAGTTGAATATGTCTGTCAATAGGACATTTTTCAATGAATTGGAAGCTTTCGATATTGAATTTTGCAGGTTGTGAAATATCTGAAATCAAGAAAGAATCAGATGTCCACGGTCTTGCAGAGATATCGATAGATACATTTGCTACGGAATCTTCATCAGCCATAGTTACATTTCCGAGGTTGCTTATTGCAATGTCACCATTCATCAAGTTTAAGCTGCTGGCTCCTGAAATATTTAATGTATCTGTTGTAAATCCGTTTTTAGTTATATATAAATCAGAATCGGTCAGATTGATATTTTTGAAAGTTGTTTCTTTTGCACCGAAATAACCTGCGCCTAGATTTGCGTCAAAGTTTTCGAGCGAGATTTTATCATCTGCCGTAACATGTATTGATGCCGAATTTCTGATAGTATCCGAGACTGAAATATCTTTGTTAAAGATTACATTCGTGCCTGATGCAGTAATTGTACCGCCGTCAGTTGCTTTTGCGCCTTCTTCAAAAATAACGTCTTGACCTTCTTTTGCAACAGCATTGATTTGACCTTTAGATACGGAAACTTCTTTTCCGAGAATCAAATCAACATCGCGATAAGTCGAGTAAGTTATTTCAGCATCAATATCTAAGTTGGTTGTACCTTGAACAGTATCAGCAATAATACCGATTTTTTTACCTTCGATATCTCCGAAAATAAGACTGCCGCCAAACCCGTCTTCATCGGTGAATGTAAGATTACCCGAGTTGTTGATTGTCAAATCGCCTTTGTAATTTCCGGTAGAACCATTGAAGAGAATGTTTCCGGCACCTTCTTTGTTAATTTGTCCGTCAGCACCTTTAAGTTCCGCATTTAACACAAGATTGTTGTCGGTAAGGATGTTCATTGTGGAATTTGCACCTGCAAATTCGATAGTCTGGTCTTCTGCCGACATTTGGACATTATCTCCGAGGTTTAATACCCCGTAATTTCCGATATTGGTATTACCGTTAAGTGTATCTCCGTTACTTAGTGAAACTTCACCGATATTATCTGCATCTGTTCCTGAAATATTCAATTGACCTTGAATATTTGCTGTGACTTCTTCTTTTATGTAATTACCTGCTGTAATCGAGAGAACACTTCCGCTTTCAGTATTAAGATTACCCACATCGGCTTTTAAAGCACCGTTTGATGTACCTGAGTAATTAAGGGTTCCGTTTTCTCCCAGAGTAACTTCCCCTTTCCATTCTGCATCATCAAAAGATACCTGACCGTTATCTTTGATTTCCATTGTGCTGTCAGCTGCAAAATCAACAACTGTATCTTTGCCGATTGAACTTCCGTCGGCAATTAACAAATCACTTCCTGCAATATTTAATGTACCGCCGTCAGTTACGAGTTTGCCGTGGTCTGTAATATTATTTAAATCAAGCGTGCCGTCTTGTGTAAGATTAATTTTACCTTCCCAGATATCCGCACCGGTACCTGTCCCGTTCAAGACTGTTGAACCGCCTGAAATATTAAGTTCGCTGTTATCTGCTATATAAACTTCGGCTTCGGATTTGATTGATCCTGCGGATTGATTCAGAACACTGTTTGTCGAAATATTTAACTTTCCGCCCTCAATTGAATCCAAATCATTGTTTAAATTGAAGGAACCGCTGATTGTTGTTTCACCTTGTGTTTGAACAAAGACAGCTTCCTCATTTGTACCTTTGTTAACATTATTTAATGTCAATTTTCCGCCGTTATTTTCAACGCGTCCCTGCCAATCAGTGTTTGAATTCAGAATAACGCTTCCGCCTTTATCTGAACCGTCACCTGCAGCGATATTTAAAGTTCCGTCAGCAGCGATTGCAGTGTTTACTTCTGATGAAATATAACTGTCACCTTTAATTGTGAGAGTTTCGGATAAAATATTTAAATTACCTTTGTCTCCATAGAAACTTCCGTTTTCATCGTTATCAATTCCGTTAAAGTTAAGAGTTCCGTTATTGGTTAAGGTAATTTTTCCTGTCCAAGAATCACCGGCTAAATCACCATTTTGAGAATTAATATTTAAGGTTCCGCCGTTTACAATTACATTATTTGTAATATCAAAGTCGGCTTTTTCTTCGACAGTACCTTTAATTTCGGTTGTGGAATCGGAATCCGTAATCGTTACTTTTCCGCCTGAAACGGTACCGTTTGTATCAATAAGGAAGTCTGAACCTTTTCCTACTGTAACAGTTCCGTCAGCAAGATTTCCGCCGTTACCGATAGTAAATGACGATTCATCCGAGCCGTTACCGACATTAATGTTACCGCCTGTAATAGAGCCGTTGGTTAATGTCAGGTCAGAAGCGTTCAAATCAATTTTTCCGCCTGAGATTGAACTTCCGGTACCGATGGTAAGATTTGAATTATTAAGTGTTAACGAGCCGCTGTTTTGAGTATAACCGCCGCTTGTTGTATTGTGAATCATATCATTAAGCGTAAGTGAACTGTCGGTATTAATAATGTTACCTTTCCAATCATCACCCTGATGAAGTGTAACATCTGCACCGTCGGTCATAGTAAGTGTACCGCCTGATGCAATGGTGGTTTTGCCAGTAGAATCAATAGTCCCGCCATTTACGTAAGCATTAGCACCTGACTGAATTGCAGTGTTTGTATTTCCTCCAATAGAACCGTCAGCTCCTATTGTAATAGAACTTCCGTTTTTAATTGTAGTATTACCGCCTGTAATCGAGCCATTATTTACATTATAAGTTCCGCCGTTTTGTACTACGGTATTACCGCCTGTCACCTTACCGCCGTTGTTAATATCAAGTGTTCCGTTAACGGTTGTGGTGCCACCGCTGATTGTACCGCCGTTAACAGTTTCGGTACCGCCTTTTTCGATAATGGTATTTGCTTTTCCGCCGATTTCTCCGTCAGCGGCAACCGTGACAGAACTTCCGTTTTTGATTGTGGTTGTGCCACCTGTAATCGAGCCGTTATTAACATTTAACGCTCCTCCGTTTTGAACGGTAGTGCTACCGCCTGTGATAGAACCTCCGTTTTCAATATCAAGAGCCCCTTCAACTGTATGATTACCACCTGAAATTTCGCCGCCGTCAAGTGAATTGTCACCTTTCATATTAACTGAGCCGCCTGATACAATTCCGCCTTCTTCAACAACAAAGCTTGAGTTTTCAGAGACATTAATTGTTCCGTTTGATATATTACCGCCGTTGGCAACAGTAAGTGTAGAACCTTTATCTGCGGAAGATTCGTTTAAGTTAACAACACCGTTTGTGATAGTTCCGTTTGACGACAATGTCAGGCTTGAATCATTGAGGTTAAGTGTTCCGCCTGTTTGAGAATATCCGCCACCACTTACTGTGTCATGGATAATATCATTTAAAGTAAGGTTACTGTTGTTATTAACTATATCACCGGACCAGTCATCTCCATCGTGAAGCGTAACATTTGCACCGTTGGTCATAGTAAGAGTTCCGCCGTCTGCAATGGTGGTTTTGCCTGTGGAATCAATAGTGCCGCCGTTAACAAAAGCATTTGCACCTGATTCAATTACGGTATTTGAGCTTCCGCCAATTTCACCGTCAGCGGCAATAGTGATGGAACTTCCGTCTTTAATTGTGGTGGTTCCGCCTGTAATCGAGCCGTTATTAACATTTAAAGCGCCGCCGTTTTGTACGGTAGTGTTACCGCCGGTAATTGAACCTCCATTGGTGATATCAAGAGTTCCGTCTACTATTGTGTCATTATTAGTAAGAGTTCCGCCGTTAATATTCGCGCTGCCGTTTATATTCAGTTCATTACCCGAAACAGTGCTTCCGCTATTAATGGTTAATTGTGAATTTTCGGATACATTAACCGTTGAATCAGAAATATTTCCACCGTTTGCAACTGTGAGAGAAGAACCGGTTGAAGAAGAGTTAAGGTTAACTGTTCCGTTAGAAATCGAACCGTTTGTCGAAAGTGTCAGATTTGAGCCGTTAAGGTTAAGATTTCCGTTAGTCTGATTGTAATTTCCGCCTGTAGTATTGTGCGTAATATTATTTAAATTAAGCGTACTGTTATTGTTTGTAATGTTTCCGAGCCAGCTGTCTCCATTATGGAGCGTTGCATTTGAAGCGTTACTTAATGTCAGATTTGAACCTGTTTCAATAACGGTTTTTCCTGTAGAATTTAATGTTCCGTTATTAATTTCAGCAGTTGAACCTGTTTTAAGTGTAGTGTTTGCATTTCCGGAAATTTTACCGCCGTTTGTAATATTAAGAGAACCGGAAATTGTGTGGTTTCCGCCAGAAACAGTTCCACCGTTTACATTAAGCGTACCTGCCGTTGAAGTTGTTCCGCCCGTGATGGAACCTTTAACATTTAATTCTCCGCCATTTTGAACGGTTGTTGTTCCGTTTGCAATTGTACCGTTATTAAGATTTAAAGCACCTCCGTTTTGAATTGTAGTAGTTCCGCCCGTAATTTGTCCGCCGTTTTCAATTGCAAGAGTGCCGCCGATTGTAGTAGTACCGCCGCTGATTTTGCCACCGTTGATGGTACCATCTGCGCCGCTTTCAATAATAGTGTTTGCGTTTCCGCCAATTTCGCCGTTTGCCGCAACTGCAATTGAGCTTCCGCTTTTTATTGTGGTTGTACCACCTGTAATCGAGCCGTTTGTTAAATTCAGTACCCCGCCG
>CAOJDT010000029.1 GCA_948433295.1 uncultured bacterium | reverse complement strand
AACTGCCATTAGGTGAGTCTGAGCACCACTCTGGAAAGACAACGGAAAAAGCACTAAGCACGAGAAAAACAAACCACACGAAAAATTTGAAAGCGTTATTGAAGACAAATGTCTTTTGGAAATTAAAAAACGCAAACGAGAAAGAACAATTATGTCATCCTGAACTTGATTCAGGATCTCTTAAAGAAACGGAGATTCTGAACAGTAACAAATCATGTAAAACGGAACAGTCCACGTTTCAGAATGACAATGTAGATAACGTCATTGCGGGCTTGACACGTAATCGCAGAGTCGCTGCGGTAATGCGATTCCGGATACCTTCTCACAAGCTTCGAAGTTTCCGGAATGACGGAAGAATTGGAGAGGGTTTTAATCTCGCCGAAGGTTCTACGCACGTAGCCAATTGTAACAATATGCGTAAAATTGCCTTTACTCTAGCAGAGGTATTAATCACCCTTGGCATAATCGGAATAGTCGCGGCAATGACGTTGCCGACGCTTATTCAAAAGTATCAGGATAAAGCAGATTATGTGCATTTGAAAAAGATTTATTCGCAATTATTGCAGGCAACTATGATGATAGAACAGGAATACGGTTCTATTTCCGAATGGGAGTTGTCTAATGACTCACAGGCTGATTCTACGATGATAATGGAAAGATATAAAAAATATTTTAAATCAATTAAAACCTGTGAGGAAGATATGTCTGCCTGTTTACCGAATGTAATATACAAAACTTCAATAGGAACCAATTATGCCTCATGGTATTCCTCATCGGCACGAGCAAGTTTTCTGTTGCCTGATGGTGCAATCATAATGTTTAACAGTCAGGGGGGTCGCGATAGCGCATTTCAAATATACGTTGATTTAAACGGATGGCGTAAACCTAATCAACTCGGTAATGATTTCTTTTATTTTTATTATTTTAATGCTCCAAAATCATTACGTCCGGGTGGATGGTATTCTACAAAAGAAGAAAAAGAAGCAAATTTTAAATCAGGTTGTATGAATGCCAACGGCTATTATTGTGCGAATTGGCTTCTTGAAAACGGTAATAAAGATTACTTTAAATGTAAAGATTTGAGTTATAAAGGTAAGACAAAATGTAAGTAGTTTACGAATAAAGTTTGTTTGTGCTATAATCGGGGCAAGTATTATTTAATAAAAAGGATAGCATAATGTTAAGAACAGGAATCGTCGGATTGCCGAATGTAGGAAAATCAACTTTGTTTAACGCGCTTACAAGTGCAAAAAATGCTCAGAGCGCTAATTACCCGTTTTGTACAATTGAACCTAACGTTGGGGTCGTTACAGTTCCCGACGAAAGATTGGAAATTCTTTCAAAATTGTGTGGTGCCAAAGAAATTTTACCTACCGCTATTCAATTTGTTGACATTGCAGGTCTTGTAAAAGGCGCAAGCAAAGGCGAAGGCTTAGGTAACCAGTTTTTGCACAATATTCGTGAAGTCGATGCTATTATTCAGGTTGTAAGATGTTTTGATGACCCTAATACAATTCACGTTTCAGGTCGTGTAAATCCGCTCGATGATATCGAAATTATTAACACTGAACTTGCTCTTGCGGATATCGCTTCTGTTGAAAAAAGACAGGCTCGTATCGCAAAACAGGCAAAAGGCGGCGATAAAGACGCAGTTATAGAAGATAGAGTTTTAAAGAAACTTCTCGAACTCCTCTATAAGGGTACCTTTATTAACGTGAAAGAAACTTTTGACGAAGAAGAAATTCCGTTTGTAAAACAGTTAAATCTTATGTCTACTAAACCCGTGATTTATGCGGCAAACGTTTCTGAATTTGATTTGAAAGACGGAAACCAGTATACAAAACAGGTTCAAGAGTATGCGGATTCCCATAGTGCAGAAATGGTAATAATTTCCGCTAAAATTGAAGAAGAACTTTCCGAACTCGGTGAAGAATCACTTGAATACTTAAACGAACTCGGAATTGACGATAGCGGTATTAACAGGATGATTAAACACGTTTATCATCTTCTTGATTTAAGAACCTTTATCACAGCGGGCGAAAAAGAGGTTCACGCATGGACGATTCCTGCTGGTGCGAAAGCTCCTCAAGCTGCGGGTGTAATTCATACTGATTTTGAAAAAGGCTTTATCCGTGCGGAAATTACGCCTTACGAAGACTTTGTAAAATACGGTTCGTATACGGCTTGTAAAGAAAAGGGCGTAACCCGACTTGAAGGAAAAGATTATGTAGTTCAAGACGGCGATCTTGTTCATTTTAGATTTGCAGTTTAGAAAAAACTCAAACAAAAAAGCATTCCTTTAAAAGGAATGCTTTTTTGTTAAATTCGTGCTAAGCGCCACTATGGATATCGTTCCGGGGTAGTGTCGTGCCTCAGGCTAACTTGTCATTTTCCGTGTCTCCCCGCATTCTAGTGTCATGTAGATGTGCCTCAGGCACCGCAGCACTTTTTGAATTTTTTACCGCTTCCGCAAGGACAAGGGTCGTTTCTTCCGATTTTTGAAATATCAATACCTTCAGGAAGTTGAGGTTTTTCTTCGTTTTCTTCGATTATGCCGAGCGTGTTAGCGAACGCTTTGGATTTATAAAGAACTGTCGTAGAAGAATAAATTTTTTGTTCAAGATAACGGGATTTGTATTTTTGAAGCAATTCGTCAATCGTGTAGTTTGTTTTGAAAAGCCCGTTCACAATCGGCATAAAGTTTTCGAATTTTTCTGCAACTTTTTTGATTAAGTTGGCTGAAAATTTGTCATTGAACAAGAAGTACTGAATACATTTGTCGTAATTTTCGATTTGCGACGGATTAGAAGCTTCAAAAATCTTGTTGAAAGTTCCCCAGAACGGAACCGCATACATACCGAGTTCTTCATCATAGACAATACCGACATCGTAAACTTCTTTGTGAGAAGAGAATCCTCCGAGGGAATTTTCAAGGAAGTTGTCATAAGAGTTGTTAAACTCTTCCACATTAAAGAACTGATATTTTTCCGGAAGTTGAATTTTTTCCGAATAATCGCTTTTCTCACCGCCTTCCGCAAAGTCGTTGAATAGACCAATAACATCGTCAGCAAATTTGTTTGTAGTAATAATTTCATCAGCACCAAAATATTCTGTGAACTTTTTGTATGTTTCAGCAATTTCTTTTTCAATTTCTTTGGCTTTTTTAGAATTATCAACATATACAATTTCAGGGTTTTGAATAATTTTTGCGATTGCAAATCTGTAAACATCATCACGTCTTGTTGTCGACAGTACACCGGAAATTTCAAGCAGATAGCTTTCTTTTTCGTGAGTAAAAATTCTTGCTACAACGTATTGCCCAACGCCCATACCTCTGAATGAAGTCATTTTAACGAGTGATGTTACTTCATAAGTTTTTTCGTTAATTATGTTGTATAATATAAAGCCTGTTTTTGTAATTTTTCTGATTTCAAAAACAGAAGATAATGATTTTTTTAATTCTTTTGCAATTTTCTTTGCAGAAGCCGACAAGTCTTTACTGCGTTCAAGATATAAATCGGGAATAGATTTTCTTTCTTCTCCTAATCTTCTTTCAAAAATATAATTAAAGCATGCCGCCTGAAAATTAGTATTATCTGACGGTCTTCCGATTGTTTTAATATATTCGTTAAAATCTACGGAAACATATTCGTCTGATTGAATAAAATTTGCAATTTCTTTTATAACATCATTGATTTCTTTAATGTTTTCTAATACTAACATAATATCTCCCTCTTCTGATAAGAAAAGATTACTGTAAAAAAACTAAAAACTCAATACCTCTATATGGATAAACCTATAGGGTGCATGTTTAAAAATGTTTCTTAAAATTTTTTAATAAATAAATATTACAAAAGGCAAAAAATTTTTAGTTCATGTTTTAATAAGAATATGATGAAGAAATTATTGTTAGTGTTAGGACTTTTATTGTGTACAGCGGGCAGCGTATTTGCATACAGCACTCCGAGATGGATGGCGTTTCCCGTAACAGTTTATATGCCGCAGGGTACTGTGCAGGCTGATGCCGTTAAAAATGCGTTTTTAAACTGGCAAAGTAATTCACACAGTATTGCGCGTTTTATCTTTAAAACATCAAATGTTGCCAGAAAAACTTCAAATATAAATGTTGAGTTTGTAAAAAACTGCGAAAAAGGCGAGCCATATGAAATTCGTGAAGTATTTACCATGGTTCCGTATATGGTAAAAGGCGAAGCCGGCGGGTTTTATCATCATGTTGATTTAAAAATTGCGACTTTAAATGCAGACGGCAAACAATATACAAAACAGGAACTTTATGTAATAGCTTTGCAGGCAGTGGGTAAATCTCTCGGAATCAGCTGTCAGGAAGGCAAAGATTATAAAGGTGTAATGCTTTGTGACGGAAATTATAATGCAAAAAGCGTTACAAATGATGATTATAAAGCCTTGTTTAAAGTTTATAAACGTTCAAGCGTTGCGCAAAAGAAGAATTAAATCTCATTTTTACGGTTGATTTTTTGTCGTAAAATTTCGATTTTATTTGAAATTTTAACGTTAATAATGTATAATATACGGGTCAATACAAAAAATAAGAGGTTAAAGAATATGAAACTACATATGCAAATCCTGATTGCGCTCGGTTTAGGTATAAAACGCAACTGGCATATCTTTTTTGGTATAATTGCCGGTATTTTGGTCGGAATCTTTTTACACGGGCATTCTTTTCCTCTTGTCCAAACGTTATTAACATTTATCGGACAGGTCTTTATCCGATTAATCCAGATGGTTGTAATTCCGTTGGTTGTATCAGCTATAGTTATCGGTATTACGAGTGTTGGTGATAATAAGCAGCTCGGCAAGTTCGGTTCGAAAATGGTACTTTATTATGGCATAATTACTGTAGCTGCAGTAGCTATAGGTGCAACGTTGGCATTAATCTTTAAGCCGGGACTGGGTGCAGCAAGTTATATTGCCGCAAATACCGCAAGCGAGGTTCAAGCCTCTGTTGCTACTGCTATGGCTCAACAGCAGGGAAATATTTTGAACATATTCCTGGGATTTATACCTAGCAATCCTTTAAGCGCGCTTGCTAACGGAAATATGGTTGCCATTATTGTATTTGTATTGTTGTTTGCGATTGCGCTTGCAAAGGTTGGTGAAGTTAACAGACCTATCGTATCGTTTTTTGAATCTGTCTTTGCCGCAACAATGAAAATTACCGATTGGATTATGTTCCTTGCTGCTCCAGGTGTATTTGCACTTACTGCTTCTGCAGTTTCAAGTTTCGGTATTGATATTTTCATGAGTATTTCAAAATATCTCGGAGTCCTTGCAATCGGCTTTATTCTTCAGTTATTTGTAGTTTATCCGCTTTTCTTGAAATTCTTCTCAAAAGTAAATATTTGGATGTTATATTCGGCAGTTGCCGAAGCAATGATGGTTGCGTTCGGAACGGCAAGTTCTTCAGCAACATTGCCTTTGACAATTGCATGTTGTGAAAAACGCGGTATTTCTCATAAAATTTCAAGTTTCGTTCTTCCGTTAGGTGCAACTTTAAATATGGACGGAACTGCATTATTGCAGACTGTTGCGGTAATCTTCCTGACACAGGCTTACGGTGTTGAGCTTACGCCGTTCCTTGTAATTCAGATTGCGCTTCTTGCAATTATTGCATCTTCAACCTGTGCCGGAATTCCGGGTGCAGGATTGATTACCATTGCCTTAATTCTCGATGGTATGGGGTTGAGTCCTGAACAACTTGTCGCAGGTTTTGCATTCCTGTTTACAATAGAAAGAGTTACGGATATGATGAGAACCCTTGTCAATGTAACTTCTGATACTGTTGTGGTTGCGGCAATTGCGGATAACGAAAATGAGATAAATTATGATCTGCTGAATAATCCTCAGGCTTATGAAGAAATTGCATAATAATTTAAACCCGCTTTTAAAAGCGGGTTTTTTAATCTTGAAAAAGTTTGATAAATATGTTATAATTGATATATGGAAAGAATGGAGGAAATTATGAAAACCATTGATATGACTGCATTTGCGGGGGGGGGGGCTGACTGAGTCAGAGCTCCACACTGGAAAGGAACTGAAAAAATCACTTAGCACAAGAATTACAAAGCACACGAAAAATTTAGAATCGTTTTTGAAGAAGGATGCTTTTTCGGGATTATCCCAACCGTGCGAATTATGCAATAATCCTTCCGTCATTGCGGGCTTGACCCGCAAGTATGAGCCACATCACCCTGACACTAAAATGCTAAACTGTTCAGGTCATCCTGAACTTGTTTCAGGATCTCATCGTAAAATTGCCTTTACTCTTGCCGAAGTTCTAATCACCCTCGGCATAATCGGAATTGTCGCGGCAATGACGCTGCCGACGCTTATTCAAAAAAATGAGGAGAGGGTTACCGTAACGAAGGTTAAAAAGTTCTATTCCATTATGAATCAGGCGCTTTTAATGGCGATTAAGGATAACGGATATGTTGATGAGTGGAATACTATTGAAAACAGTGAAGATGGAGTCGTACGAAGCTCAACATTTGCATCTTATATTGTTCCATATCTTAAAGTCTCAAAAATTTGCGGGGAAGATAAGGGGTGTCTG
Source organism: uncultured bacterium (assembly GCA_948433295.1). Classification (GTDB taxonomy): domain Bacteria; phylum Cyanobacteriota; class Vampirovibrionia; order Gastranaerophilales; family Gastranaerophilaceae; genus Scatousia. The sequence goes on along the minus strand of CAOJDT010000029.1, from coordinate 16,313 downwards.
GGCTATACTAAAAAGGTGACATTGTTATCAGGAACGCAGCATAACACAAATTATGAAACCAATAAGACTTACTATAAATTAATTCTTGCTGATGGTTCTTATATGTGGATAAGGAGGAATTTGGATAATAACAGTATTTGTACAGGTACGGATTTAGGTCTAAGTAATGTATGTGGTGCCATATTTTTGGATGTTAACGGTAAAAAAGAACCTAATACTATAGGTAAAGATATTTTTGTATTTTATGTACAAAAAGCTCGAATTATAACAGCCAATCAAGATTGTAATAGTTCATCTTCAGGTTGGGGCTGTACAACACATATTCTTCAACACAATGATATGAAATATTTGCATAAATAATATATTTTCTGTTAAAATCAAAGTTATGGAAAATAAGACAGATGTGGCAGCAGCAAAATTTCTAGGCAAAAGGGTCAGCGGCAGCGAAAGCTATGACCCGTCTTTGCTTGTGCGTGTTCCTCGAGAAGAAAATCGTGCACAGTATGGGATTTCTAACGATAAGTTGCCGTTTGTCGGATACGATATTTGGCATGCGTATGAATTCTCCTGTATGACCGAAAACGGACTTCCCGTTACCCGTTTGATGAAAATGAAATATTCCTGTAATAATGAGTATCTCGTTGAATCAAAATCTTTAAAATTATATTTGAATTCTTTCAATATGACGCGTTTCGGAGCTTCTATTTCTGAATGTCTTGATAAATGCAAAATGCTTATAGAAAAAGATTTGAGTGACGTTCTCAAAACTTCTGTTGAGATTAATTTTCTGAATAACAGTTGCGAACGGGTTGAAATTTTTAAAGATTTCAAAAATATTGTCGATTTTGTTGACCTGAATAATTTGAAAATCGAAAAATTCAAAGAAGCCCCCGAACTTTTGGAAGTTGAAAATAAAAATGAGATTATATCACACTATATGACGTTTGATTCTTTGCGTTCAAATTGCAGAGTTACGCATCAGCCTGATTTCGGGGATGCTTTCATTTATTATAAATCCTCAAAACATATTAAAGAAGACAGTCTGGTGAAGTATCTTTCTTCGTTCCGTTCGGAATTTCACTTTCACGAAGAGTGCTGCGAAATGATTTATAAAAGATTGTCAGATTTGCTTGATAAAGGTGATGAATTGATGGTAACTGTGCTTTACACACGCCGGGGCGGAATTGATATTTGTCCTTCCAGAAGAAGTGAAAATTGTACTTTTGCAGATGTAAACGAGTTGGGTGATATTAAAAAGTTTGCAAGAAACGGGATTAAACAATAATGGACAACAGAAAATTCGGAGATTGCGGCGAAGACTTGGCTTGCAGATATCTTATAAAAAACGGTTACGAAATTCTTGAACGCAACAAACATTACTCACGATTTTGTGAAATTGACATTATTGCAAAACATAAGAAAACAATCGTATTTGTAGAGGTTAAAACCCGTAAATCAAACGCTTACGGAACTCCTATGGAAGCGATTACAAAAACTAAATTTGAAAATATATACAAAGGTGTTCAATATTACGTTTCGGAAAATAATGTAAAAGATTACAGAATAGACGTTGTCGGAATTACTTTGAAGCCCGAATTGAAAATCGAACATCTGAAAAATGTATCGTTGTTTTAGGTTAATTTATTTTTTTGTGCTAAAATTAGATTAAGAGTTACACTAAAAATATAAGGAAGTATAACCAATGACACAGCAAACAGTTCAAGAGTCTAATTCGGCTATCAGTCAAATCAGACAAACAAGAATTCAAAAACTTACAGATTTGGCGGATAAAGGTGTAAATCCTTATCCGTATATCTTTGATAAAACCGCTGATGCGGCAGATTTGCAGGAAAAATATAAAGACCTCGCGGCAGGTGAAGAAACCGAAGATGTTTATTCTGTTGCAGGTCGTGTAATGGCTATCAGAAATACAGGCATGTTTATTGACTTGATGGATTCATCAGGAAAAATTCAGGTCTTCTCTCATAAAGAAAACCTCTCCGAAGAACAGATGAAAGTCCTTAAACTTGTTGATATCGGTGATATCGTAGGGTTTACCGGTACAATCAGAAGAACTCCGCGCGGAGAACTTTCTATTAAATCTACGGAATTGACTTTGTTATCAAAATCACTTCTGCCTTTGCCTGAAAAACACCACGGTTTGACTGATGTAGAAACCCGTTATCGTCAACGTTATGTTGATATGATTGTTAACGAAGACGTTAAGAAAACTTTCAAAGCAAGAAGTATGATTATCCAAAAAATCAGAGAATATCTTGCAAAAGAAGGTTTTATGGAAGTTGAAACCCCTACTCTTCAAACAATGGCATCAGGGGCAAATGCAAGACCTTTTAATACACACCACAACGCTCTTGAAATGGATTTGACATTGAGAATCGCGTTGGAATTGTATTTGAAAAGATTAATCGTAGGCGGCGTTTCTGAAAAAATCTTTGAAATCGGAAAATGTTTCAGAAATGAAGGAATTGATACCCGTCACAACCCTGAATTTACTATGATTGAATTGTATCAGGCTTATGCTGATTACAACGATATGATGACTTTGACAGAAAATATGGTTGCTTACGTTGCACAAGAAGTTCTCGGCACAACAAAAATTAAATACGGTGAAAACGAAATTGACCTTACTCCGCCTTGGGACAGAAAAACAATGTTAGGGTCTATTAAAGACGCTACGGGTGTTGATTTTATGGAAATCTACAGCGCAAAACAGGCTGCCGAAGCTGCACGAAAACTTGGTGTTTACGTTGAAGACAGCATGAACTGGGGTCAGATTGTGGAAGCTGTGTTTGAAGACAAAATCGAACCGGGCTTGATTCAGCCTTGCCACATTATTGATTATCCGCGTGAAATTTCTCCGCTTGCTAAAGTTCACAGAGATAACGAACGATTGACAGAACGTTTCGAAACGCGTGTAAACGGTTGGGAAATTGCTAACGCATTCTCGGAACTTACCGATCCTATCGACCAGAGAATGAGATTTGAGGCTCAGGCTCAGGCAAAAGCCGAAGGCGACGAAGAAGCTATGGATATTGATGAAGACTTTATCTGTGCGCTTGAATACGGAATGCCTCCTACAGGCGGTATGGGTATGGGTATTGACCGTCTGGTAATGCTTCTGACCGATTCTCCGTCAATTAGAGACGTAATCGCATTCCCGACATTGAAGAAAAGAAATTAATAAATAAATTCAAAAACCGCCTTTTTAGGCGGTTTATTTATATGTTTTTGTTGTTTAATAATATTTCCGTCAAGTGAATAATTTATTTTAATATTCCTATATTAGAATAAAATCAGGCAGATATTGTACATTTAAAACGGAATACAGGCAGAAGATTTTAACAAGCATTTCAACTAAACGAAAGGAGGTTAGAATGTTAGTTGAAATCAACGAAAAAGAACTATTACTTGTACTAGTAATAGTTCTTACACTGAATGTCCTTTAATCAGGGCTGCAAGTGAGGGTGTTAGCGTCACCCTTGCTTGTATTCTTATTTTAAACTATTTTGAAAATTTTTCAAGTGTTTTTATTAAAAAATTTACTTTTTGGTTTGTTTGGCGTAAATTTAAAGTATGTTTGAGAATTACGAAGAGACTCTGGAATCTTTAAAACAGGCTTCACATTATAGGGATATAAGAGATTTCGAGGCAAAAGACGGTAAATATATTTATTATAGGGGAAAGAAGCTTTTAAACCTTTCTTCCAATAATTATCTCGGCTTGGCAGATAATTCCGATGTTGTTCGACGTTTTTTGAGCGACGGAGGAGAGAAATATTCTTTCGGAAGCGCTTCTGCAAGACTTCTTACAGGTACTTTGCCTGTTTATAGAGAATTAGAAAATTTAATTACGGATTTGTTCAACAGTGAAGGAACACTTTTGTTTAACAGCGGTTATCACGCTAATGTCGGTATAAATTCTTGTATTGCAGGCAAAAGTGATGTTATTTTTTCCGATAAACTTAATCACGCAAGCATTATCGACGGAATGAGACTTTCCGAATCTAAATTTTTCAGGTACCCGCACAATAATATGGATGCGCTCGAAAAATTACTGAAACGTGAACGTGGAAATTTTAAAAATGCTTTTATAGTTTCAGAAAGTGTTTTTTCAATGGACGGAGATATTGCGGATTTGAAAAAACTCGTTGAACTTAAAGAAAAATATAATTGTATTCTGATAATTGACGAAGCACACGCATTCGGTGTTTTTGGTAAAGTCGGACTCGGAGTTTGTGAACACGAAGGTTTGATTGATAATGTTGACTTGATTATGGGCACTTTCGGAAAATCTATAGGTTCGATGGGTGCATTCGCAACGGGTAAAAAAGTTCTAATCGAATATTTAACCAATAAAGCCCGTTCGTTTATTTTTTCAACAGCATTACCTCCGATAAATATTGCTTTTTCAAAGTGGATTATAGAAAACGAACTCCCGAAAACGTATGAAAAACGTATGAAAATGCTGGAGCTTGGACAAAAAATGGGCAGTGAAAGTCATATTATTCCTGTCATTGTCGGAGCAAATGACAAGACGGTCGAACTCAGTGAAATTCTTTTTCAAAACGGATATTTCACGCTTCCTATTCGACCACCGACCGTGCCGGAAGGAACTTCCCGTTTAAGATTGTCGCTTACAACAGATATTGAAGAAAAGGATTTGGAAAAATTATGCGATATCATTGGATAAATAAAACAGAACATAAAAAGGCTATCTCGCGCGATGTAAGCGGACGTTCTCTCATTATTTTCTTTTGCGGATGGAGCTTTGACGCAAAACCTTTTGAAAGATTGGACTGTGGAGACTTTGATGTTCTTGTTTTTTATGATTATAAAAATATTGAACTTCCTGTTGAAATACCCGAATACGACGAGTATTACTTGATTACGTGGTCAATGGGCGTTTATATCGCATATTTTTTGAGAGATAAGTTACCGCAATTTAATCAAAAAATTGCAATAAACGGAACGCCATACCCAATCCATAACGAATTCGGTATTCCGGAACGCACGTTTGATTTGACATTAAAGTTTGTTGACACAGGTTTGCAAGGTAAATTTCAACGAAATTTATTTAAAGAAGAATCCGATTATAACAAATATCTTGAAAATCCTGTCGGGCGTGAAATTCCCGAGCAGGCAGAAGAGCTTGCCGCATTGAAAGATTTTATCTCAAACGCTGATTTATCCTATGATAAATTTTATGACCGTGCTATAATCAGCAGTGCGGATAAAATTGTTCCGACGCGTAACCAAATTAATTGTTGGAAAGACAGAGCCGAAGTTGTAATGCTTGATAGCGGACATTTTCCGTTCTATAGCTTTAATTCGTGGGAAGAAATTCTGAAATGCAAATAGACCCTAAATTAGTTAAAAATCAATTTAAAAAAAGTTTGGACAACTATGAAGAAAACGCGATTGTTCAAGCCATTATGGCGGATAAACTTATTGAACACCTGCCTTTTCAATATTTTTCTTCCGTGCTGGAACTCGGGTGCGGTTCGGGACTTTTGACTAAAAAACTTATAAAAAAAATAACTTATAAAAAATATTACGCGAATGATATTGTTGAAAAGTCAAAGATTTATACTGATAAAATTTTGGATGATTATGTTTTCTTAGGCGGAAACGCTCAGAGATTACAGGTTAACGCAAGGTTTAATCTTATAATCTCAAATGCAATGTTTCAGTGGTTTTCTAATCTTGAAAAAGCTCTTCTTTATTACAAAGGTTTGATGAATAAGGACGGAATTATTGCGTTCACTACGTTTTCGCCTGACAATTTTAAAGAAATAAAATCTCTTACGGGATTAACTTTAGAGTATAAAAACTTAGAAGAAATTCGTGAGATTTTAAGTAAAAATTTTGAAATACTTTACCTTGAAAACTTTGATTATACAATGACTTTCGACAATCCGTTAGCAGTTCTTGCACACATGAAAAATACAGGTGTAAACGCTCTCAGTTCAAAACTTTGGGGAATAAAAGAGGTGAAAGATTTTTGTGACAGGTATAAAGAAGCCTACCCGAATCTTACATTAACTTATTCTCCGATTATTGTCATAGCAAGATTAAAATAAAAAACACCGCGATTATTTCGCGGCGTTTTTATTTATGCTTGTTTATGTGTCTCAGTCGCTTACCAGTTGGAGCGTGTGAGGATTAAATAACCTTCGGCATCATACATATTTTTCTTGTACCACACGCCTTTGAATTCGCCTTTTGCGTTATAAACATATTGCAAATCTCTATTTACAAAATAAATAGCGCCTGCAAGTTTTCCGCTTGAACGGAACTGTTTAGAATAATACGGAAAATTCGGATAATTTATAGACATTTCGTCAACGTATTTAAGTGCACCAAGACCGCTGTAATAATAAACTCTTTCCGGCGCAGCATCATATTTTATTGCATACATATATAACAAACCTTTATGGAAAAAAGCGCATAAATCAGCATTTTTTGTGCGTGTTACATTATTTTGCATTAATACGTAATTGAGTTTAAAATTTTTATCTTTCAAAAAGTTTTTATAGGTGTCTTTAAAATCTTTTTTTGCATAATTGTTATTTTTTTCGTTTTCAGTGTCGAACATAATATTTTTGTAATTAGCAATAGCTTCATCACGCTGCACCTGAGCCATGTTAACCCAGTCAAAATCCACGCCGCCTGATAGTTGCAGGTCATTTGCAAAGGAGAAATTTCCTGCCAATAAAATACCTAAAATCAATAAAAACTTTTTCATAGTGCTCCTTTTCATACTTTTTTATATATTATATACCAAAAATATAAAAAAGAACGCTTGACAGTCAAATTCGCTTGCTGCAAAAGTTTTGGGGAGATAAAAATTGATTATGAAGAAATTGTAACAATTCATCCAAAGATACTAGGAATTTTCTTGACTAAGTATCTTGATGTATTACGATTATAGAACATGTTAAAATTAAATACGGGTGTACTATGCCTTAATTTGAACGCCCGTTTTACATATATTTTTATCGGCTGAAAGTTTTGTCGGTAAAGGGTTAACAGCCTTAAGTTAGAAAATTTTTTGTAGTACGTACACCATTATTAATGAGGTGAATTGATGTCTAAGACAAAATATGCTAAAAGAGTAACACCAATGGGTATTCCTCATACTCGTTTGGATGATTTACCGGATCTTATTGAAGTGCAAAAAAAATCTTTCGAGTGGTTCTTGAAAGAAGGTTTGAAAGAAGAATTACTTTCATTCTCTCCTATTAAAGATTACACAGGAAGATTGGAATTACACTTCTTGCCAAACTATACTTTCGATAACGCAAAGTATACCGTTGAAGAAGCGAGAATCCATGACGCGACTTATGCAAAACAATTGCGCGTTATGATTAGATTAGTAAACCGTGACAGCGGTGAAATTAAAGAACAGGAAGTTTACATCGGCGATATTCCTACAATGACCGATAAAGGTACATTTATCGTAAACGGTGCGGAACGTGTAATCGTATCTCAAATCGTTCGTTCACCGGGCGTATACTTCAAACGTGAAATTTCCCCTGCCGGAAAACGTTTATATAACGCAACTATGATTCCTAACCGCGGTGCGTGGTTGAAAATCGAAACAGATTCTAACGATTTGATTTACGTTAAAATCGACAAAAACAGAAAAATCCTTGCTACAACATTGTTGAAAGCTATGGGTATTACTGTTTCTGAAATGGAATCATTGTTCACTCACTTTGAATTCTTAAAGAAAACTCTCGACAAAGATACAGCAGAAACTACAGATGATGCTTTAGTCGAAGTTTATAAAAAATTAAGACCTGGCGACCCTGCTTCACCTCAAGGCGGAAGACAAATTCTCGAAGCTCGTTTCTTTGATGAAAAGAAATATGATATCGGTCGTGTCGGACGTTATAAATTAAACAAAAAATTAAACTTGAACATTCCGAAAAACCAAAGAACATTAACAGTTCAAGATATCGTTGCTTCTATCGAATACTTAATCAACTTAACTTATGATGAAGGAAGCGTTGACGATATCGACCACCTCGGAAACAGAAGAATCCGTTCCGTCGGCGAGTTGTTGCAAAACCAATTCAGAGTTGGTCTTTCAAGAATTGAAAGAATCGTTAAAGAAAGAATGACTCTTCAAGATTCTGAAACCCTTACTCCGTTGAACTTGTTGAATACTAAACCGTTGGTTGCTTCTTTAAAAGAATTCTTCGGAAGTTCTCAATTATCACAATTTATGGACCAAACCAACCCGCTTGCTGAATTGACTCACAAAAGACGTATTTCAGCACTCGGACCCGGCGGTTTGATGAGAGAACGTGCAGGTTTCGCAGTTCGTGACATCCACCCTTCACACTACGGACGTATTTGTCCGATTGAAACTCCGGAAGGTCCGAACGCAGGTCTTATCGGTTCACTTGCTACTCACGCGAAAGTTAACGACTACGGTTTTGTTGAAACCCCGTTCTTCGTTGTAAAAGATGGCGTTGTTACCGATGAAGTTCACTATTTGACAGCAGACGAAGACGAAAACTTACGTATCGCTCCTGCCGACGTTCAATTGAATGAAGATAACAGCTTTAAAGATGATTATGTACCTATCAGATACCGTTCCGAATTCACAATGGGCGAATCTAAAAAAGTCGACTACGTCGGTGTATCTCCTATTCAGGTGATTTCCGTTGCGACATCATTGATTCCGTTTATTGAACACGATGACGCGAACCGTGCATTGATGGGTTCAAACATGCAACGTCAAGCTGTTCCACTCTTAATTACAATGAGACCTGTTGTAGGTACCGGTCTTGAAGCTCGTGCGGCAAAAGACTCAGGTATGGTTGCAGTTGCAAGCGTTGACGGTACGGTAACAAGAGTTACGGGCGAAGAAATTATTATCGTTGACCAACAAGGCAAACCTCACTTACACCAGTTAATTAAATACTTAAGATCAAACCAGGATACTTGTATTAACCAAAGACCTATCGTTCACGAAGGCGACAAGGTTAACGCAGGCGACGTAATCGCTGACGGTGCTTCAACCAACGGCGGAGAACTTTCACTCGGTAAAAACGTTCTTGTAGCGTATATGCCTTGGGAAGGTTATAACTACGAAGATGCCATCCTGCTTTCAGAAAGATGCGTTCACGATGATGTATTTACATCGGTTCACATCGAAAAACTTGAAATTGATGCACGTCAAACAAAACTCGGACCTGAAGAAATTACCCGTGAAATTCCTAACGTTTCTGAAGATGCATTGAGACATTTGGATGAACGCGGTATTGTTCGTATCGGTGCAAGAGTTTATGCAGACGATATTCTCGTAGGTAAAGTTACACCGAAAGGTGAATCTGAACATCCGCCTGAAGAAAAACTTCTCCGTGCAATCTTCGCCGAAAAAGCAAGAGACGTTAAAGATAACTCTTTGAGAGTTCCTCACGGTGAAGGCGGACGTGTACTCGACGTTAAAGTATTTGACAGAGAAAAAGGCGACGAACTTCCTCCTGGTGCAAATACGGTAATCAGAGTTTATATCGCTCAAAAACGTAAAGTTTCTGTAGGTGATAAACTTTCAGGTCGTCACGGTAACAAAGGTATTGTTTCAAGAATCCTTCCTAAAGAAGATATGCCTTTCCTCCCTGACGGAACCCCTATTGATATCGTATTGAACCCTCTGGGTGTACCTTCTCGTATGAACGTAGGTCAAACTTACGAATTATTGCTCGGTTTGGCTGCATACCTGACAGGTAACCATTACGAAGCTCCGTCTTTCGATGAAAGATACGGCGATAACAAATCTGAAATCGCAACTAAAGCCGAACTTCTTAAAGGTATTAAAGAATCAGGCTGCGATTGGGTTACAGAAGAAGGTAAGGTAAGATTAATCGACGGACGTACGGGTGAACAATTCGATGAACCTGTTGCAGTAGGTCTTTCTTATATCCTGAAACTTGTCCACCTTGTTGATGATAAAATTCACGCAAGATCTACAGGTCCTTACTCATTAGTTACACAACAACCTTTAGGCGGTAAAGCTCAATTCGGCGGACAAAGATTCGGTGAAATGGAAGTTTGGGCTTTGGAAGCTTACGGTGCGGCTTACACATTGCAGGAAATGTTAACAATCAAATCCGATGATGTGAACGGACGTAACAGAGCTTACGAAGCAATCGTTAAAGGTGATAATATTCCAAGACCTGGTATCCCTGAATCATTCAAGGTACTCGTAAGAGAATTACAATCTATCGGTCTTGATATTACGGTAGCGAAAAAAGACGGTGCCGAAGTAGATTTGATGACAGATATGGACGATTTGAGAAAATCCGCTCCGAAAAGAACTTTGTCAGATATTGACTCAGAACTTTTAAACATCAACTTCTTTGAAACACCGACTACATTCGGAGACCTATAGTAAGCAAATAATTAAGCAGGGGAATTAATTCCCCTGCGAATAAAAGGAGAATAAAAATAATGTCAACAAGTATTGATTATTTTGACTATATACGAATTAGTATTGCGTCACCTGAAAGGATTCTTAAATGGTCCTACGGTGAAGTTACTAAGCCGGAAACAATTAACTACCGTACTTTAAAACCTGAACGCGACGGCTTGTTCTGCGAAAGAATCTTTGGACCGTCAAAAGATTGGGAATGCTATTGCGGTAAATATAAAAGAGTTCGTCACAAAGGTATCATCTGCGAACGTTGCGGTGTTGAAGTTACGGATTCTAAAGTAAGAAGACAAAGAATGGGTCACATTAAACTTGCTGCTCCTGTTTCACACATCTGGTTCTTAAAAGGTATCCCTTCATACTTAGGTTTGTTGTTGGATATGACTTTGAAAGATTTGGAACAGGTAATCTATTTCAACAACTATGTTGTAATTGATGCAGGCGACAGTGACTTCAAAAAATTCCAATTACTCGGCGAAGAAGAATATGAAGATTACATGGCTGAACACGAAGAATCTACTTTGAAAGTAAGCATCGGTGCAGAAGCTATTAAAGAACTTCTTGCAGAATTGGATATCAAACAAATGGCAGAAGAAATGAGAGCAGAACTTGCAGGAAACATTACTTCTGTTCAAAGAAAATCTAAATTAATCAAAAGATTAAGATTGTTAGATTCATTGATTTCATCTGAAACAGACCCTACATGGATGATTATGGATGTATTGCCTGTAACTCCTCCTGACTTGAGACCAATGGTTCAATTGGACGGCGGACGTTTTGCAACATCTGACTTGAACGATTTGTACAGACGTGTAATCAACAGAAACAACCGTTTGCAAAGATTGTTGGAAATGGGCGCTCCTGAAATTATCGTAAGAAACGAAAAACGTATGCTTCAAGAAGCAGTTGACGCTCTTATTGATAACGGCAGACGCGGAAGAACAGTTGTAGGTCCAAACAACAGAGCATTGAAATCATTGTCTAACATCATCGAAGGTAAACAAGGTCGTTTCCGTCAAAACCTCCTCGGTAAACGTGTTGACTACTCAGGTCGTTCAGTTATCGTAGTAGGTCCGCAATTGAGCTTGAATCAGTGCGGTTTGCCAAAAGAAATGGCTATCGAATTGTTCAAACCGTTCGTTGTAAATAAATTGATTGAAAGAGGATACGTTCAAAATATTAAATCCGCTAAAAAGAAAATCGAACGTTCCGAAGCAATCGTTTGGGATATATTAGAAGAAGTAATCGACGGACACCCTGTACTCCTCAACCGTGCACCAACCTTGCACAGACTGGGTATTCAGGCATTCGAACCAAAATTGGTAGAAGGTCGTGCAATTCAGCTTCACCCGCTCGTATGTACAGCGTTCAACGCCGACTTCGACGGTGACCAAATGGCTGTTCACGTTCCTCTTTCAATTGAAGCTCAAACCGAAGCAAGAATGTTAATGTTGGCTACCAACAACATCCTCGCTCCTGCTACAGGTAAACCTATCATCACTCCTTCACAGGATATGGTATTGGGTATGTACTATTTGACTATCCTTAAAAACCCTGAAGCAGCACCAAAAGGATACTTCTACAGCTTCCAGGATGCTATTTCGGCTCTTGAAGTCGGTGTAATCAGCTTGCACGATAAAATCGTTGTAAGAGATGAACACGGCAAGAGAATCGAAACTACTGTCGGAAGAATTATCTTTAACGAAACAGTAAGAAAAGCTCTCGTAAGCTAATGGAATTAAACGAAATTTACAAAATAAATTGAGGAAATAACAGAATGGAAACAACATATACAAATTCAAAGAAAACCTTGGATTTCATAAACAAACAGATGGATAAAAAGGCGTTGAACCAATTTTTATCACAGATGTATTTGGAATTCGGCGGCGCGGTTACTGCGGAAGTAGCTAACAGCTTGAAGAACCTCGGTTACAGATACGCAACAAAATCAGGCGTAACGATTTCAATTGCGGATTTGCAGGTTCCTGACGTTAAAAAAGAACTTTTGTCGGAAGCTGAAAAAGAAATCGAAAAATCAACAACAAGATACTTAAAAGGTGAAATCACCGAAGTAGAAAGATATACAAAGGTTATCGACACCTGGTCTGAAACTACCGCAAAATTAACATCTAGCGTAGTTGACAACTTTGACAGACTTAACCCTGTATATATGATGGCATTCTCCGGAGCGAGAGGTAACTTATCACAGGTATCCCAATTGGTAGGTATGCGTGGTTTGATGGCAGACGCACAAGGTCAAATCATCGACTTGCCTATTAAATCAAACTTTAAAGAAGGCTTATCCGTTACAGAATACATCATTTCGTCTTACGGTGCACGTAAAGGTCTGGTAGATACAGCGTTGAAAACTGCCGACTCTGGTTACTTGACAAGACGTCTCGTTGACGTTGCTCAAGACGTTATCATCCGCGCTGATGACTGCCATACTACAAAATACATTAACATGAAACCGATTTGCGATGGCGATGCTGTTATCGTTCCGCTTATCGACAGATTGCTTGGTAGAACCGTTGCGGAAGATATTAAAGACGCTGACGGAAAAGTTCTTGTTGAAGCAGGAACTACAATGGACAGAAAAGATATCAGAAAGATTTCTCATTTGAACTTGACCGAATTAAAAGTTCGTTCAGGTTTGACTTGCGGACTTGAATACGGTATCTGTCAAAAATGTTACGGTTGGGCAATGACAACCCAAAAAATGGTTGATATCGGTGAAGCAATCGGTATTATCGCTGCTCAATCAATCGGTGAACCTGGTACACAGCTTACAATGAGAACCTTCCACACAGGTGGTGTATTTAAAGGTTCAGGTGCTATGAAATCTGTTGAAGCAGCTATCGCAGGTGAAGTAGTTTCTAACGTTAAAACTCGTGAATTGAGAACCCGTCACGGGGATGTTGTTAGAGTTGCTAACTACGAAGCCGATATTCAGGTTAAAGGCGAAAAGAAAACCGAAAAATATCACATTCCTGCAGGTTCAACCGTATTCTTTGAAAACGGTATGAAAGTAGAAAAAGGTTTCAAACTCGCAACTTACGAACCTGTATCACAGGGTGACGGTTCCCGTTTGACAGAAAAAGCTACAAAAGATATTACTTCTGATTTGTCAGGTGAAGTTCTTTATGAAGACTTTGTTGCCGATGAAAAGAAAGACAGACAGGGTAACATTTCCAGAACTACAAATAAACAAGGTATTATTTGGGTTCTCGGCGGCGATGTTTACAACCTTCCGGGTGGCTCAAAAGTTCTCGTAAAAGACGAACAAAAAGTTAAATCTGGTGAAAAATTAGCAGAAACTTTAACAATCTCTGAACACGGCGGCGAAGTTCGTTTCGGTGAAGATTTAGTTATAGAAGACGTTAAATTTGAAGGCAAAAACATTAAGAAAGTAGTTCAAGGTAAGGAAATTACCATTGTAATCGCTTCCTTGATTCCGGAAAACGCTTCATTTGAACAAACTAAAAAAGAACAACTCTGGACAGTTGATAAAACAGGCGAAAAATACATTGTAAAAGCTCCTGTTGATACTCCTGTTGAAAACGGAATGATTATCGCTGAACTTATCGACGACGAGTGCGCGGTTTCTTCTTCAGGTGAAATCAGATACGTTGACGTTGAAGTTGATGAAAACCAAATCATCACCAAACCCGGCGCTGTTGTATTTATTCCGGAAGAAATTCACCAAATTTCAAAAGACAGTTCTTTGAAAATGGTTGAAAACGGAACTTTCGTAACAGCAGGTACAGAAATTGTTAAAGACGTATACTGCCACATTGACGGTATTGTTGAATTCAAAGAATACAACGATATTATCCACGAAATTACAGTAAGACCTGGTGAACTCCATACCCTTGCAAACGTTGGCGAATTGAAAGTTGACGAAGGCGAAGTTGTTAATAAAGGTACTGTAATTGCTGAAGGCGTTGTTGCAAACGAAACTTCTATCGTTACAATAATGGATTCAAGTGCCGATGATATTGATATTGATGATTTGGATGAAGAGCTTGATTCAAGCCTTTCACTTGATGAAGACAGTATTTCTAACCAGCCTATTCAAATTCTTGTAAGACCTGTTCAAGTATTGAATGTTGAACAAAAGAATGTTTCAATCCAATTCAACACAACAGATGATTTGATTGATATCGTTCCTGTAACTCAATTGCAATACAAAGACGGTGCAAGAGTTAGAAACCTCGACGGTTCTACAATTACAAGAACAAGTCTTGTTCTTCAAATGCAAGGCTACCTCTCACACCTCAAAGGTATGGTAGAACTTGACGAACAATCAAACTTGAGAATCGTTGTTCTTGAAAACCTTATTATCCGTCGTGAACAAGAAGGTAATGCTAAGGCTGCAACAGCTTTACAAACAGAACTTCTTGTAAAAGACGGTCAAACAATTGATCCTAAAACTCCGATTGCTAAAACTCAAGTATTAGCCGTTAATGATGGTACTGCTTCAATCAAAAACGAATCGGAAGAAGCAAGAAGATTGTTGTTAACCAGCGAAACTTACGAAGAAGTAATCAAAATTACCGCAAAACCTGTTGTTAAAAAAGGCGATTTTGTAAAACTTGACGGAGTTCTTTCCGAAAGCGGAGAAAAATCTACTGTTTCCGGTCAGGTAATTTCGGTTAACAAAGGCGAAGTAACCGTAAGAACAGGACGTCCTTACTTAATCAGCCCTGGTACAATGTTACAGGTTGAAAGCGGTGCTCTCGTTCTCCGCGGTGATATGATTGCAACTCTCGTATTCGAAAGACAAAAAACAGGCGATATCGTTCAAGGTTTGCCGAGGGTAGAAGAACTTCTTGAAGGTCGTAAACCGAAAGATTGTGCAATCCTTGCAGAAGAGGACGGTGTTGCTGAAATCGTTACTGATGAAGATCTTCCAAGACTCTACATCGTAAACGAAAACGGTAGAACCGAAATCAAATACGCAATCGACGCTAACATTATCGTTCAAGATAAACAAAAAATCTCAAAAGGTCAGCCTTTAACAAGCGGTCCTCTTAATCCGCACGACGTTATCAGACTTTGTGGACCGGAAGCCGCTCAACAATACCTCGTGGACGAAGTACAACGCGTATACCGTTCTCAAGGTGTAGAAATCGCTGATAAACACGTTGAGATTATTGTTCGTCAAATGACTAAGAAAGTTAAAGTTGTAGACGCTGGCGATACGGCATTATTACCTGGAGAACTTGTTGAAATTCAACACTTCGAAAAAGAAAATGCAGAAGCCGAAGAAAAAGGCGTAACTCCTGCAACTTGCGAATATATGTTGTTAGGTATTACAAAAGCTTCCCTGAACACAGAAAGCTTTATCTCAGCAGCATCATTCCAAGAAACAACAAGAATCTTGACTGAAGCGGCAGTTGACGGAAAACGCGATATGCTTCGCGGATTGAAAGAAAACGTTATCATTGGTAGATTGATTCCTGCCGGTACAGGTTTCCATCACCTTTCAAATGCTAACGAAGAAAAAGAACGCGAAGAAAGAAAACGCGCAGTTGCACAAAGAAATCAAGCCCGCAAACCTTCTGCGATTTTGGAAGAAATCGAAGGTATGTTCGGCGCACCTGATTTAACTTTGGATGACAGCGACGAATAATTCGCAAAATAAATAATTAAAACTCCCTCAAGTTTTGGGGGAGTTTTTATATTGAAAAGTTTTGAAAAATATGTTATACTTAAAAATATCAGAAAAAGAATGGAGGAATCTATGAAAACCATTGATATGACTGGATTTTCGGGGGGGGGCAACTGAGTTGCAGCACTACTCTGGAACAAAAAAGTAGAAAGCACTTTGCACGAATAATTACAAA
>CAOJDT010000028.1 GCA_948433295.1 uncultured bacterium | reverse complement strand
AGGCTGTTAGAAGACAAGCCTGTTCTTTTTACGCCGAAAATATTTTTATTCAAGAAATTTGCAAGAGCTGTTGCATTAACATATTTTACCGGCAAAACAGTCATTGGCTGTTTCGTAACATTTGTATCGTCAGTCGGGCTTGTAATGATTAAAGTATTTCCTTCCAGGATATAAGCCAAATCAGTAGCTTCCAACACCATATTAAAAGCAGAGTTTAAAGGAACATTAACCAAATCCATTGTCACATTTCCTTTAATATCGCCTTTAAAAATAATATTCAAGCCTGCTTTATCTGCAAACATACGCAAAACCTGAGTAACATCAGAATCTCTTAAACTGAGGCTTATAGGAATATTACGCTGTGTAATCGCAACTCCGCCATACAAATCAACTACAGAAGGTTCAGTACTTCTGAGAGTTGGTTTTTGCATATAATTGATGTCACTGTCAAAAGCCAAAAGATTGTTTAAATTGTTTACCGCAGCTATTGCCGTAGTATTTGACAATGCAAACGCTAACAAAATCATTGTTGTAGAAAGTTTTTTAACTGTATTTTTCATTACTGCTCCTGCTTATTTAAATTTATAATTATTGCTTGTTATTTGCTTCCGCCGAATTTTTTTGACAAATTCGAAACCTGATTATAATTTAACCCTTCACTTTTTGAAACCGACTCGCCGACGCCTGCTTTATAAACGTTTGAACCACGCTGAACGGTAACTGTTTGAGGACTGATTGCAAGAATTTTATAGCCGTTTATAACGTCGCCTGATCTTACAAGGTAATCCGTACTTTCAATATTGATAATCGCTGATGGGTTATATTTATCAAACATTATACCCGAGATTTTGGTTGTAGCAACTTTCGCAGCATCACTATCCAAATCAGTACCCAAAGGAGGATCTATTAAATCCAGCTTAGGTAAATTTACTGAGGCTTCCGTTGAGGTTTTAAGTAAAACCAAATCATTTGCAGGGACAAAAGGATTTGCTCTGCCCATATTTTCCAATGAAACAGACACCATTTTATCCGTATTTTTATCGTCTTCTTCGCCAACAACATTACCCACAGCGCCGGGAATCTCAACGGAATTTTCTCCCGGAACATTAACCTCACCTTGAGGTTGTAAATCTGCGGTTTCGAACGAATCGGAATCGGACATTTGTGTTTTCTCAACGGAAACATCTCCGCTGCCTGAGCAGCCTGTAATCGTAAAGCTAACAAAAAGACACAGCATTGCTATCAATACTGTTTTAATATTCTTTCGTTTTAATATCTTTTTACTAATCATACTTGTATTAGTTCCACTCTCTCTTAATTTTATTTAGTCACCACTTATAAGTACATTTAGATTATATAAAAATATATATATAAACGTATCAATTATTTAATGTATTTAATTCTATTAATATTAGAAATATACACTATAATATTTATATAAATTTTATCATACAAAAATGCAAAAGGCAAAAAAGCTTATTTTGTTAAGATATGTTAATAATTATTGAAAATTATTAGTAATAGCGTGAATGTACTCAAGAATTTCAGAAAAATACATCAAATCAGCATTTCCGTTCAATACTAAATCCGCTTCGTTTCTAAAAGGTTTCACGTATTTTTCACCGGCGCTCATTATGTAATCCCAATGTTTAAGTGCATTTTCCACACTATTATTTCTTTCATTGCAAGCACGGCTGATAAATCTATCTTTTCGTATAGTATTATCAGCTTCGACATAAATCTTAATGTCAAAAATATCCTGAACTTCTTCGTACATTGTTGCGATACCTTCAACAACCACAATTTTGTTTGATAAAATCTCTTGCGAACGAGGAAGTGAAATCCCTGTACCGTTAGGGAGATACATAGGTGCCATGATATCACAACCTTCTGCCAGAAGTTCCAAATCTGACTTTAAAATATCAAGCTGAAAACTTGTCGGCGCATCTACGTCGTAGCCGTTATCTCGAAGATTATCAAACGAGCCGAATTGTTTAATTAAGGCTGAAATATCGTTAAAATAATTGTCTGTACTCAAAACTGAGACAGGCATTTTAAATTGCTCAATAATTTTTTTTATTTCATGACAGATTGTCGACTTACCCGACGCTGATTCTCCGGTAATTCCTATTAAAAGACGTTTTGAAGGATTATTTATCAAACGTTTTGAAAATTTTCCGATAAAATTCGGATTTACATCAATAAAAACAGGTGTAGAACATTTTCTATCAAAAGACAATATTTGTCTGAATTTTGTTTGAAGATAAAACACCAGAAGTTCTCGACCGGTTCTTGAATTAAAGTCAGGCTTCAATATTTTATCTGTAGAATTTAATTCTTTATCTATAAGTAATTTCATAACTTCCTTTATGACTTTATAAAAATAAAGTATGTTTAAAATAATACACAAGAAAAAAAAAAATTGCTAGTCCATGAAAAAATTTAAACAAATGTAACATTTTTAAAAATAAAAACGCACCTCTATAAAGAAGTGCGTTTTCAAAAAGATTTACTATAATTGACTAGAAGCAAAGACCTGCTTCACGAGCTGCATCGGCAAGAGCCTGAACGCGTCCGTGATACAAGAAACCTCCACGGTCAAATACAACACATTCAACGCCTGCTTTTTTAGCTTTTTCGGCAATAGCAGCACCGACAACTTTTGCAGCTTCGATGTTACCGCCATGAGCCAATTTTTCTTTCAAGTCTTTATCAACTGATGATGCTGAAGCGATTGTTACATGATTTTCATCATCAATCAATTGAGCGTAGATATGTTTTGTAGATCTATAAACTGCCAATCTAGGGAATTCTTTTGTACCTGACAATTTAACTCTGATAGATTGGTGTCTTTTTTGTACTTGTGGTTTTCTGATTTTTCTTTTAATCATTTTGTTTTGTCCTTTCTGCCCAAACCTTCTTGAATACCACAATCAAGGGTTTATGCGGGCTTGTTTGTATTATTATTTAACTCTTCCGCCTGTCAAATCAAAGATTTGTTCACTCATTTCGCTAACGCTCAATTAGTAACGGCGGCATTGTAATGTTCGTCCCTGCTTGCCTTTGCTTACGCAAAGCCAACTCCGGACTCACACCGGCTACACCCTATTTCTTACCTGCTTTACCTGCTTTACGTCTGATGTATTCGCCTTCATATCTTACACCTTTTCCTTTGTAAACTTCAGGCGGACGTTTAGATCTGATAAATGCGGCAACATCACCGACTGTTTGTTTGTTAGAACCTTTTACTGTAATTTTAGTGTTAGCTTCAACAGTAATAGTGATACCTTCAGGCGGTTCAACAACTACAGGGTGAGAGTAACCTAATGAAAGGTTAAGATTTTTACCTTCCATATTAGCACGGTAACCAACGCCTTGGATTTCCAATTTCTTTTCGAAAGCGTGTTTTACACCGTGAACTGCGTTTGCGATAAGAGTTCTTGACAAACCGTGCAATGAACGAGCTTGTCTTGAATCATCAACTCTTGTTACGATAATGTGATTATCTTCAACTTTCACATTAATTTCCGGTCTTACTGCAACAACTTCAGTTCCGTTAGGACCTGTAACTGTTACTTGATGGTCTTCAATTTTCACATCCACACCTTGTGGAATTTCAATAGGTAACTTACCAATACGTGACATTTTTGTTTCTCCTTTGTTGGTATTAACTAACATCGCCGACGTCAAAAACTTTTAACACGCGGGGCTAAAATCTTCGCCCCTCTCGGCAGGGTCTTTCTACCAATTACACCCATAGCTATTTTATATTAAAGAATTTTTATTGTCAAAGATAATTTAAAATATATTTACAAAAAGCGCCCCTGAGTTCAGAAGCGCTTTTTATTTTAATTATATTATCAACCTGTATTAGTAAATATAGCAAAGAACTTCGCCGCCGATATTTTCTTTACGGGCTTTTCTGTCAGTCAACAAACCTTTGCTTGTTGAAACAATTGCAACACCCATACCGCCCAATACTTGCGGAAGGTTTTTAGCTTTACAATAAGTTCTCAAACCAGGTTTTGAAATTCTTTGTAATTTTGAAATTACAGGTTTATGTTTTTCGTCATATTTAAGTGTAACTTCTAAAACTTTGAATTTTCCAACTTCTTTAACGTTGTAATCTGAGATGAAACCTTCAGATTTTAACAATTTTGCCAATTCAACTTTCAATTTAGATGAAGGCATTTCAACAGTTTCGTGAGAAACCATATTAGCGTTTCTGATTCTTGTCAGCATATCTGCTATAGGATCTGTATTCATTTTAATTTCCTTTATTTTATGCCGAAATTAAAATTTCGGCGCTACTTACCAATTTTTTGTCCGGTTCGGCTATCACCGCCTTGACGAGATTTTAGCAGTTTAGCAAATTATCTATTACATAAATAGACCGCCAAATTATCCGGCTATCAGTATAATCAGCCTTATAATCTGCTACTCGCTCACAAATTGTAAAATTTACAAAATCTGAGCACCCCTGCATTTTAGTGTCAGGGGAAAGTGCCTCGGGCACATCCTACTCGCTCGTACTTTACAATAATACAAATAACGAGCAACCCTGCATTTTAGTGTCAGGGAGAAGTGCCTCAGGCACTACCAACTGGCTTTAGTAACACCAGGTAAAAGACCTTGGTGAGCCATTTTTCTCAAACATATTCTGCACAAGCCGAAATCTCTGTGGAAACCGTGAGGTCTGCCGCAAATGCTGCATCTGTTGTGCAATCTTACTCTAGGGTATTTTCCCTTAGCAGCAAGTGCTTCACGTCTGAGTTCTTTATTTATCATCGCTTTCTTAGCCATGAATTTCTCCTTTGTTTTTTTCTTTACTTGATAATATTATTGTTTGTTCATCCCTTTGAAAGGCATACCTAACAATTTCAACAATTCTCTTGCTTCATCATCAGTTTCAGCAGTTGTAATGATAGAAATGTTCATACCTTTAACGAGATCAACTTCTTCATAAGTGATTTCAGGGAATAAAGCTTGTTCTTTCAAACCTAAAGTATAGTTACCGCGGCCGTCGAAAGATTTTGCGCTGATACCTCTAAAGTCACGAATACGAGGGAAAACTACGCAGATTAACTTTTGCAAGAAATCGTACATTCTTTCGCCTCTGAGTGTAGCCATTGCACCAACCGGCATACCTTCTCTTAATTTGTAGGTAGCGATTGATTTTTTAGCTTTAGTGATAACACATTTTTGACCTGCAATTTTAGTCAACTGTGCTTCGATAGCTTCTGCAATTTTAGAGTTGTGAGAAGCTTCACCAACACCCATGTTCAAAACAATTTTATGAAGTCTCGGAATTTGCATATCGTTTTTGTATCCGAATTTTTCTTTCATAGCTTGTTTTACTTGGTTATCGTATTTGTTTTTTAAGCTTTCTGTTTTAGTCATTTTCGTATTTCCTTAATTCTACGACGTTATTACACGTCTAATTGTTCACCACATTTTTTACAAACACGAACCTTTTTGCCGTCTACGACATCGTGTTTGATCCTTGTCGGTTTTTCGCAAGCAGGGCATACAACCATAACTTTAGAAGCTTCCATAGGAGCTTCAAGCTTGATTAAACCGCCTTGAATGCCAGCCATTGGCTGAGGTTTTTGAGCTTTGGTAACCATGTTAGCGCCTTCTACAACAACTTTTCCTGCTGCAGGGTCAACTTTTTTAATGTTACCTGTTTTGCCTTTGTCTTTGCCTGATGTTACGATAACTCTGTCACCGTTTTTTACATGCAAGCTTTTTTTATTTTTATCTGTCATTTTAAATTTCTCCATTTTTATTTATTTTGAAACAAAATTCGACCTTTTAATTTTGTTTCGGTGTTTCTTTTATTTTTCCTTATGAGATCCTGAAACAAGTTCAGGATAATTTATTTCTAAGATTTGCCAGAGGCAAATCAAGAACTAAATTACTTCCGGAGCCAAAGAAACGATTTTCATATAGCCTTTGTCACGAAGTTCACGTGCTACAGGTCCGAATACACGGGTTCCTCTAGGGTTGCCGTCTTTGTTGATAATTACTGCCGCGTTTTCGTCAAATCTGATAACTGAACCGTCTGCACGTTTGATATCAGCTTTTGTTCTAACGATAACAGCTTTTACAACTTCACCTTTTTTAACAGCCATATTTGGAGTTGCGTCTTTTACAGAAGCAACGATTTCGTCGCCAACTGCCGCAAATTTTTTATTTGAGCTGCCCATAACACGGATACATAACAGTTGTTTAGCACCTGTGTTATCTGCTACTTCTAATCTGGTTTCTTGTTGTATCATTTTTACTTTCCTTTTGTTTAAGTAATTTTACTGTTTTTGCCTCTCATTACTCTATGGTAATGCTGCATCCCTCTGAGAGGGTTTTGAGCGACAAGATATTATCTATCTTGCTTTTTCAACTACTTCAGCGAGAGTCCAGCGTTTTCCGCCTGAAATCGGTCTTGATTCAACGATTCTTACTGTATCGCCTTCGCCGCAGATGTTATTTTCATCGTGAGCTTTGTAGTTTTTGTTTGATTCAATAATTTTATTGTATTTTGGGTGTGCTTCATAATCAGCTACTCTTACAACAATTGTTTTGTCCATTTTATTGCTGACTACTATTCCTTGTTTTTCTTTTTTAGGCATTTTGTACCTCTTTTTCTTTTATTACAGTTTTTGCTTGAGCGATTAAGCGTTTTGTTTTAGAAACAAGTGCGGTGTTTTCCAATTTGTGAGTTGAAAGTTTAATTTTGCAATCAAATAATTGTTTTTTCCATTCAACTATAGCGGTTTGGAGCTCTTCAACTGTTTTTTCACGCATTTCAGTTAATTTCATTTTATAGTTTCCTTATTAATTTAAGTTACGTTTATTAGTGCACAGGCACTAGGCTTCTAATTTTGCCTTTTCTACAACTTTAACTTTAATAGGTAATTTTTGAGCTGCTAATTCTAACGCTTTAACTGCTGTATTTCTATCAAAGTATTCAAGTTCGAAAAGAATTCTGTTCGGTTTAACAACCGCTACCCAGTATTCCAAGTTACCTTTACCTGAACCCATACGAGTTTCTGCAGGTTTTGCAGTAATCGGTTTATCAGGGAAGATTTTAATCCAAACGTTACCGCCACGTTTGATTTCACGGGTCATTGCACGACGAGCAGCTTCGATTTGTCTTGATGTAATCCATCCTGGTTCCAAAGCTTGAAGTGCATAGCTTCCGAATTCGAGTTTTGTTCCTCTAGTTTCGTGACCTTTCATTCTGCCTTTCATCATTTTGCGGTATTTAGTTTTTTTAGGCTGTAACATTTTATTTACTCCTGTTAGTTAAATTTTTACTTAATTTTATTACTCTGCTGTTTCGATAGCACGTCTTTTTGGACGTCTGCCGCCTTTATCAGAGTTACCTTTGTCTGATTTTGCTTTGATGTTTTGATCAGCTTTTTCG
This sequence comes from uncultured bacterium, assembly GCA_948433295.1. Classification (GTDB taxonomy): domain Bacteria; phylum Cyanobacteriota; class Vampirovibrionia; order Gastranaerophilales; family Gastranaerophilaceae; genus Scatousia. Next base: position 15,546 of record CAOJDT010000028.1, on the reverse strand, counting down.
CCCGGCATTAATACGCCTTTGAAAATCCAAACTTTAACACCGATTTTACCCATAATTGTATCAGCTTCAGTGAAACCGTAATCTACGTCAGCTCTAAGAGTTTGAAGAGGAATTCTTCCTTCTTTAGCCCATTCTGAACGAGCGATTTCTGCGCCGCCTAAACGACCTGATACCATTACTTTAATACCTTGAACGCCTGATCTCATTGTACGTTGCATAGCTTGTTTCATTGCACGTCTGAAAGCAACACGTTTTTCAAGTTGTTGGGCAATGTTTTCTGCAACCAATTGAGCATCTGCGTCAATTCTTGCTACTTCAACAACATTGATAATAACAGGTTTACCGATATATTTAGAAACTTCTTGTTTAAGTTCTTCAATACCTTGACCGCCTCTGCCTACTACGATACCTGGCTTAGCTGTAACTACTGTTATTGTTGTATTTTGAGCTTTTCTTGAAATTAAGATTTTTGATACGCCTGCTGCGTACAATTTTTTCTTAACGAATTTTCTGATTTGATCATCTTCTTTTACGAATTGACCATATTCTTTAAATTTAGCATACCATGTGCTTGCCCAAGCTTGGATTATGCCTACTCTAAATCCGGTTGGATGTGTTTTTTGTCCCATTTTTTATACCTTTTTATTTATTATACTACTACTTATTGTCACTTACTTTCAAAGTTAAGTGAGAAGTACGTTTAAGTCTTTTATAAATACGACCTTGTGCTCTTGGTTTACCACGTCTTAATGTTTGGCTTTCGTCTGCGAAAATTTCTGAAATTTTCAAAGATTCAGCAGAAACACCGTATTGTTCTTGAGCGTTTGCAACAGCAGCTTTCAAATTCTTTTCAACTACTCTTGCTGCAAAATAAGGCATAAAACGTAACATATCTTGAGCTTCAAGAACTTTTTTGCCGCGAACTTCGTTAATTACACGACGCAACTTTCTTGCTGTCATTTTAATATCAGTTTGTTTTGCTTTAGCTTCCATTTTTACTTTTCCTTATTTTCTTTTAGCAGTCTTATCTGAACCTGCATGTCCTTTGTACATTCTTGTAGGTGCAAATTCACCTAATTTGTGTCCAATCATTTGCTCTGTAACATAGACCGGTACGTGAGTTTTACCGTTGTGAACAGCAATTGTATGACCTAACATATCAGGTATAATCATTGATGCTCTTGACCATGTTTTGATAACTTTATGTTCTGAATTTGCATTCATTTTAGCTATTTTTTGTTGTAGAGCTTCTTCTACGTATGGACCTTTTTTTAATGAACGTGCCATTAATTTCTCCTTTTAGTTTTTGTTTTTTATTAGTCTTGGATTATTGGCGGTTCAAAACTTGCCATTCCGTTACACAATTTTTATTAAAATTGTTTCACTCCATTAAGTTTTTCACCTGGGCGTGCTGGGTTCGCTTACTTCGCTCGCATTAAACTGATGTGCTATGATGCTTTTCATCCTCTGCTCGCTCGTTCCGCTCACACGGCGCACTTACCAAAATCCGCTATTTCTTTCTTCTTCTAACGATTAATTTATCAGAAGCTTTGCCGGATTTTCTTGTTTTATAGCCAAGAGCCGGTTTACCCCAAGGTGTTTTAGGGTGTCCGCCAGGACCGGTTTTACCTTCACCACCACCGTGAGGGTGATCGCAAGGGTTCATTGTAACACCACGTACGGTCGGTTTGATACCGAGGTAACGTTTTCTACCTGCTTTACCGATAGAAAGGTTTTTGAATTCTGAGTTACCCAATGTACCGATTGTTGCCATACATTCTTTTCTTACCATTCTCATTTCTGATGAAGGTAATTTAATTGTTACGTAATTGCCTTCTTTAGCCATTACTTGAGCCGCATTACCGGCAGCTCTAACCATAACTCCGCCACGACCAGGGTTAAGTTCAATATTGTGAACGATAGTACCTAACGGAATCAATTCGAGAGGAAGTGCGTTACCTGTTTGTACAGGTGCTTCAGGTCCGGAAACGATTGTATCGCCTACATTCAAACCTTCCGGTGTCAAAATATATCTTTTTTCACCATCTGCATAGAATACCAATGAAATTCTAACGTTTCTGTTCGGATCGTATTCAATAGTTTTAACTGTTCCAGGTACGCCGAATTTTTCACGTTTGAAATCTATTACACGGTATGCTCTTTTTACACCGCCGCCTTTGTGACGACAAGTGATTCTACCTGTATTATTTCTTCCTGCTGTTTTTTTAATTGGTTTTAAAAGTGACTTTTCCGGAGTTGAAGTTGTAATTTCTTGGAAATCGCTTTTAGTCATTCCTCTTTGTCCCGGAGATGTCGGATTTAATTTTCTTATTGCCATTTTTGATTTTCTCCTTTATTGGCTTTGTAATTTCTTTAGGACATGTGCCATACGCCCCTTTTTGCTCGCTTGCCCGAGTGAACCGAGCTCGCTTGCGCTAAACTCCAACGAGTTCTTCAATCGGATCGCCTTCAATGGTTACGATTGCTTTTTTAGAACTGTCGGTTCTTCCGAATTTATAGCCCATTCTTTTTGTATGAGAAGGCATATAAACTGTTCTTACTTTTTTTACTTTTCTACCAGGAAAAGCCAATTCAACTGCTTGAGCAATTTCAACTTTAGTAGCTTCTTTGCTAACTTCAAAAGTATATTGACCCAAAGCTGTTGCACCTACTGATTTTTCTGTGATTAAAGGTTTTTTAATCAAATCATATAACTTTTCTGTATTTGTTCTGTCTTTACTCATTATTGCAACCTTTCTGTTACTTCATTAACAGCAGCTTCGGTCATAATTACAGAACCTGCTTCAAGTAAATCTTTTACGTTTAAGTTTGACGGTAAAATCAATTTTACGCTAGGAATATTTCTTGCAGAAAGTTCCAAGTGTTGATTTTCAGCAGCTTTTGTATCAGCAACGATTAATACTTTACCGCTTACATTCAATGATTTTAACGCAGCTACCATTAATTTTGTTTTAGGTTCAACGATTGTTGAGAAGTCTTTAACAACGATTAATTGGTCTTGTCTTGCAGACAATGCTGATTTAAGAGCCAATTTTCTTGCTTTTTGAGGCATGTTGAAGCTATAGTCTCTAGGTTTAGGACCAAATACAACACCGCCGCCTGCAAATAAAGGTGAACGGAGCGAACCTGCTCTTGCTCTACCTGTACCTTTTTGTTTCCAAGGTTTTCTTCCGCCGCCTGCAACTTCTGCTCTTGTTTTAGCGCAAGCAGAACCTTGACGAGCGTTGTTTAATTGTCTTCTTAATGCTAAGTGCATTACGTGTAAATTTGGTTCTACACCAAAAACAGCATCGTTTAAAGTGATTTCGCCTAATTTTTCACCATTTGTGCTTAATATTTCTTTTGACATTTTGTTTTTCCTTATCCTTTCTCACCTCTTGCAAGCTTTATAAAAAACCGCTTTATGTGGCGAGCTACTTATGTTAATTTCTTATCTTGGATTATTGGCGGCTCAAAACTTTTCATTCCGTTTCATAAATTCTTCAAATTTATTTCACTCCATCAAGTTTTTCACCTGGACGTGCTGGGTTCGCTTTCGCTCACGCGGCGCACTTGCCAAAATCCGCTAGTTCCATTTAGTTCTTGTCGGAACAATTGTTACCAATCTGCCTTCGCATCCCGGTACAGAACCTTTTACCAATACTAAATTCTTTTCAGCGTCAACTTTAACTAATTTCAATTTAGTAATAGTAACTCTTTCATTACCCATGTTACCAGCCATTCTTTTACCTTTGATAACACGAGAAGGAGTTGTACCTGCACCGATAGAACCCGGTTCTCTGTGGTTTTTAGAACCGTGACCCATAGGTCCTCTGCCGAAGTTCCATCTTTTTACCGTACCTTGGAAACCTTTACCGATTGATTTTCCTGTTACATCAACTTTTTCTACATTGTTAAGAACTGATAATTCGATTTTGTCGCCTACTTTGTAGTCTTGCGGATTATCAACTCTGAACTCTTGAAGATGTCTGAAGTTTTCAAGATTATTCTTTTTGAAGTGACCGATTTCAGCTTTAGTCAAGTGTTTTTCTTTAGCTGCAATTGTACCAACCTGAATAGCATTGTATCCGTCAGTTTCAACAGTTTTAACCTGAGTTACAACGATGTCGTCAACTTTAATAACGGTTACAGGAATTGCTAATCCTTGTTCGTCAAAGATTTGGGTCATTCCAAGTTTTTTACCTATTACACCTAGTGTCATATTTTTACCTTTCTTGCTCCTCCTACTTGGTGCGGACACATTCCACCCCTTATTCGGATTTGCATTTTCTCTTGCGAGCGCTACGTCTTGCTTAATTACTTTACCTCTCGGGGACTTACACCCCACAACCTTTCGGTTGTTCCGATTATTGCATTTACCTGAGCCTCAGCCCTAACTTATGCTAATCGGTCGCAGTTCACATTATATGCATAATGCTTATTTAGTTTTCAATTTGTCGGCTTGAAATTACAGTTTAACTTCAATATCCACGCCGGCAGGTAAATCTAATCTGCTTAACTCTTCAGTTGTCTGTTGAGTTGGTTCGTATATATCAATAATACGTTTGTGTGTTCTTAATTCAAAGTGTTCACGAGATTTTTTATCTACGTGTGGTGAACGAAGAACGCAATATATACGTCTTTTTGTAGGTAAAGGAATCGGGCCTGCTACTTTAGCGTCAGTTCTTTTTGCAGTTTCAACAATTTTGTCTGAAGATACGTCGATAAGTTTGTGGTCGTATGCTTTCAAACAAACTCTGATTCTTTGTCTTTTTGTGCTAGCCATTGTTATTCCTTTTCTTTTCTGTATTACTACACAATCTGGGAAAATTGCTTAAACAGGGCTTTCCCGACCCTTGCTCGGTAAAAAATTTCGGTTAGTTATAAAACATACTATTCCGAGCGTATCAATCGTAATATAAACATAAATGCCTGTCAACAGAAATTTTGCGCCTTTGTTTCAAATTTGTTACATAAAAAATACGCCTTTTAATACATTTATTTATGCAAATAATCCATACTGTTATTTTGCATTATATATTGACTGCAATCCCAACCTGCAAGAGTTTTTTTGCAATCATCGCTCAACCCGAGCGCAATTCTATCCTTCAAAAAATTAAAAGTAAAAATATCTCTTCCTATTGTATTTGGAGGATTTTTGCCATTTATATCAATAAACAATACCCCGCAAATATTCTGCAACCCCGAGGCAGTTTCACCGCAATATGATGTTGCCCAACTTGGTCTGAGCCATCCGTAACTTCCATCATTCATAATAAATTTATAATACCTGTTGTCATTTTCGTAATTCGTAGAATGCTGCGCGCCCGTCAATATTTTAACCGAATAATCCTGTCCGAGACATCCTGTTTCTGTTCCGCAATCTTTTGTAATTTTTAAGTAGGGCTTAATGTAAGACATAAAAACTTCGGTATTTTCTTTATTTATGGAATATTCACTTGCAGGCGACATATTCCATTCATCCAGTGTTCCGTTGTCTTTTATCGACATTAGCAATGCCTGACTCATTACCGAATAAAACTTTTTAACTTTATTAACAGTCACACGCTCCTGATGTTTTTGCACCACAGTTGGAATGGTTAATGCCGCAACTACACCAATTATTGCAAGCGTAATCAAAACTTCCGCTAACGTAAATGCCTTTTTCAAAATATACCTCCTTTATAAATATGGGTTATGACATGCTCCATTTTTAAGGTTATTGTATGGGAAAATAAAGTTAATGTCAAATCATACGGAAAAATTAAAATCATTAGGATGTCAAATAAAAAAATTGAGAAAAGCCAAAGGATTTTCTCAATTAAATTTGTCCGTAAAGTTAGGAATTACACGTGAACACCTCTCAAAAATCGAACGAGGGGTTACATATCCAAGTATGAAAATATTGTTTGATATCACTGAACTTTTAAATACCAAATTCAGAGATATGATAAATTTTTGAATGTTATAAAAAATTGACCCTTTCGGGTCAATTTACTTTTTTATTCTTTGATTTCTTCCTCAGACTCTTTTTTGTCTTCCGATTCATTCGTTAATTCTTCTGATGAATCTTCCTGTAAGACTTCTTCATGCTCTTCGGAGATTTCTTCGTCTAAAACTATCTCTTCATCAAGGTTTTCAACCTCTTCGGCATGAGTTTCTTCCGTAATGTCTTCTTCATCTTTTAAGTCTTCTTCGCTAAGTGTTGCAATAATTTCAGCCTCTTCGCGCGCTCTTAAAACGGGAATTGAAAGCATTAACGCCATTTGTCCGTCTACAGGTTCAAAGCTGAGTTCAAGAGCTTCTCTGTCCATTTCGACGTATTTCGAAAGCAGGTCAACGAGTTCTATTCTCATACGTTCCTGTAATTCAGGCGTAAGGTTTGTTCTGTCTTGCATCAGAACTACTCTGAGTCTGTTACATGCAACTTCTTTTGCATTTTTTTGTTCTTCTTCTTTTTTTTCTGTTTGGCGGAAGAAGCCGATAATCGTATTATAAAATTCTGTTAAAAAATTGTCTTTCATCTTACTTCTCCTTACTCATCAAACCTGAAAAAAATTTTTTGACTTTTGCCATAATGCTTGTATCTTCTTCAAGATTCAAGAAAGGAACATCTTCGCCTATAATTCTTCTTGCGACATTGGCATAAGCTTGACCTGCAAGGGATTTTTCATCATTTACAATAGGTTCGCCTTTATTTGTTGAAGTAATAATGCCGGTATCTTCCGGAATCACCCCTATCAAACTTGCTGAAAGTATTTCTACGACGTCTTCTACACTCATCATATCATTTGATTTGATAAGATTAGGACGAACTCTGTTCAAGAGCAATTTGTAAGACTTAATTTCTTCTCTTGCTTCCAGAAGTCCGATAATTCTATCTGCGTCTCTGACGGCTGACATTTCAGGTGTTGTAACAACGATAGCTTCAGAGGCTCCCGCAACTGCGTTTTGGAAACCTTGTTCAATACCTGCAGGACAATCTACAAGAATAAAATCAAAGTCTTTTTTCAACTCTTCGCAAATATTTTTCAATTGTTCTTCGGTAACTGCGGTTTTGTCACGTGTTTGGGCTGCAGCAAGCAGACAGAGGTTCGGATTTTTCTTATCTTTAACAAGCGCCTGTTTAAGCTTGCAGCGTTCTTCAACAACGTCAACTATTGTGTAAACAATTCTATTTTCAAGACCAAGTAAAAGGTCCAAATTTCTTAATCCCAAATCGGTATCAATCATAACGACTTTTTTACCGGCTTTGGCAAGAGCAGTACCAATGTTAGCATTGGTAGTAGTTTTACCTACTCCGCCTTTACCTGATGTAATTACTATTACTCGACCACTCATGGTTTCTCCTTTTATTTTTTTAGCTTGCGACGGATTTTCCAGTATGCCGCTTTGCATAATCTTTTTCCTTCCAAACTTTTATTTATGCTTCATGTACTTTGTAAATCATAATATTTTTCTTATAAACCCTTGCTTCTTCAGGGATAAAAGAATCCGAACGTTGAACATACGGAGTGTTCACCGTATCGGGACGACGAGCAAAAACATTACCTATTCTAAGTTGAATAGCATTTAATTTAAGAGCACGTATTCTTGAATAAGTGTTTCCGTCCGAACCTGCATGTGCAATACCTCCGAGGATACCCCAGACCGTAATGTCACCTTTGGCAATAATTTCGGCACCAGGATTTACGTCTCCGATAATTACGATATTGCCTTCTGACGAAATACTTTGACCCGAACGAAGGGTTCTGTGAATATATAATGTCGGAAATTTTTCGGTTTCTTTATTATATTGTTTTATTTCTTCGTGGTTAAAACCGTCTTCAATCTCAACAATTTCAATTTCTTTAGTATCTTCAGTCTTATCTTCTTCTTCTTCAGGGTAACGTTCTTCAAAATCGCCTTCCCCGAAAATTTTGTCAAGTGCAGTTTCAAGTTCTGCGTTAACGGTTTCGTTAACTTCTTCCGAAGCCGTAATATCAAGTGCTGGAACAACGTTTTCTATATTAGAAACTTCTATCCCGAGAGTTTTTGCGGATTCTTTTGTAATTTCGGAAACAGAGTTAATAAATTCAATTTCTGAATCCATAGTTTCAATCAGTGCTTTGATACTGACGAGTTCAGAGGAACTCAAATCAACACCGCCGACTTTAAGGCAGACTTTTTTACCTTTGGCTTCCGGCATATCAAGAATTCTGCTCAATTCGTAGATAATTTCGGAAGTTTTTTTAGCATTGGCTAAATCAATAATAAAGCCGTTTTCTACATATCCCTTTTCCATCAATTTTCCTTCCTGATAATCAGAGTATGCTCATGACCATACACGAAAAAAATTGAAACTTCAACGAATTATTTCAAATTGTAATATTAAGTTACGCAACGAGAGAAACGCTGAATTTATTCATACGTGCTTCCAAATCTGATTTTGTAATTTTGCCGTCATTGTTCATATCAAGCGCTCTGTTTGAAGCGTAAAAATTTTCACCTCGTTGGGTCAAAACTTCTCTTGCAGCTCTTCCCGGAAGGAATGTTAACGCATACAAATCACCTGCTGATAATTGTGCAGAAGCAGAAAATCTTCTTTTCTTTGCTAACATAAAGAATTTTTCAACAATATCCATTTGTTCAACAGCACTCATATTTTTTACCTGAGCTTTTGTTAAATTTAAGCCGTAAGCCTTGTTAATATCAGCCAACGCCATATCAGTAAACTGAATTAAACCTACTGTACCTGAAGATTTATTTTGTGCTTTAGGATTAAGCCCCGATTCGGAATTCATAAGAGCAAGCAGGTCTTTTGGTTTACAGTTAAGATTTCTTGCAACGCTTTCTACTTTTTCTTTAAAACTTACATCTGATTTAACTTCTCTTGGCTTTACGGTAGCAAAAGAAGCGCTCGAACTTTTGGCAGCACTTGCAAGTGAACCGTGTTCGGATACGGTTGAACCGTTATTTGAAACATTTTGAGCATAAGAAGAATTTGCAAGATTCACATACGGATTGTTATATTGAGCCTGAAAGTTTTGGTATGACGGCATTGCATAAATATTCGCAGCGTTAAAACCGAAAAGATTTCCCGTAGGCATCATCGAATAACCTTGAGCCTGCGGCAACATATTAAATTGGAAAAGTGACGGAGTATACGGAATACCACCCATCATTGCGTAACCCAATGTTGCAGAAGCATAACCTTGCATTGCTCCCATAATAAAAGGATTAACCATCGGTCTGCAAAAACAACCGAATCCAACATTATTTCCAAACATAAAATTCATTCCGTACATAATTCTTCCCTGTTAATCCCCGTATTTATATAAAGTAATTTTCTTTAACAAAATTGACTTTTTAGCCCGTGTGTTGTAAATAAATATTAACATTAATTTATGTAAAAATTATTTTATTGTATTATATGTTACAGGGTACGAGAATATTATGTTTAATGAAACGAAAACACATGAAATTACAGTCGACGTTGTTATTTTGACAATTATTAACAATGCGATTCAGGTATTGTTGGTAAAAAGACAGAACGAACCTTTTAAAGACAAATGGGCAATCCCCGGAGGTTATGTAAGATTATCCGAAAACCTTGATCAGGCGGCACTCAGAGTCTTAAAAGAACGTACAAACGTAGATAACATCTACCTTGAACAACTCTATACTTTCGGCGACCCGCTCCGCCACCCGAATGCAAGGGTTATCACTTGCGCATACTTCGCGTTGGTAAGAGCGGAAGATATCAAAATCGTTTCATCACCGGAACTCGGATGGCACAAAGTTTCCAACCTTCCGCCACTCGCGTTCGACCACAAAGAGATTATTCAATATTCTCTTAAACGTACAAGAGAAAGACTTGAACTCTGCCCTGTTTGTTATCAGCTTTTGAACGAAAAATTCACGCTGACGGAAATGCAAAAATCTTATGAATTGATTATGGAGAAAAAACTCGATAAGAGAAATTTCCGCAAAAAAGCACTATGCACAGACGGACTTATTGAGCTTGACGAATACACAAAATCCTCCTCTAAACGCCCTGCAAGATTATATACTTTTGAGAATATTAAACTCAACTCGAAACGGGCACATTTCATTTCAAGCAAGAAAAAGGAGAAAAAATAAAAAATGGTTACATTTATCTGGCTTTTACAAATATTTTCAGCAATTATGCTCGTTATATTAATACTTCTTCACTCACCAAAAGGTGACGGAATCGCGGGGATTGGCGGAGCATCACAAATTTTTACATCACAAAAAAGTGCCGAAAAAGGACTCAATAAAATTACCGGAATTTTTGCGGGAATCTTTGTTGTATGCACATTCCTTTTAGGATACGGAATAATCAAGTAAGAAAGCGTTTTTCAGGTGGAAATATTTTCACGTAACGAACTTTACTGGGGCAAGGAGGCACAGAAAAGACTTGCAGAAAAACACGTTGCTGTCTTCGGGCTTGGCGGTGTGGGAGGTTTTTGTGCTGAAACTCTCGCTCGTGCAGGTGTCGGAGAATTAACCGTTGTGGATTTTGATACGGTTTCCGAATCCAACATTAACCGACAAATTATTGCTTTGAATTCTACTGTGGGACAAAGCAAAACCCAACTTTTCGAAAATCGACTGAAAGATATTAACCCTGAAATTAAATTGAATATTGTTGAGGATTTTTATACGGATGGAGATTTGTCAGAAATTGACTTTGTAGCGGATGCAATAGACACTATGCGTTCAAAAATTTCGTTGCTTGAAACCTGCATAAATAAACGAATTCCCGTAATAAGTTCTATGGGCGCAGGAAACAGAATTGACCCTACTCAACTTTATATTTCAGACATTTCTGAAATCGAAAACAAAAATGCACCGTTTGTTTCAAATATAATTTATCAACTAAAAAAACGCGGAATAGAAAAAGGAATTACGGTCGTCGCAAGCCGTGAAAAGCCTTTTGTACTTGAAAAAATTTCCGAAACCGAAAACATTACAAGAAAAAACGGCGAAAAAATCGAGTTCACAAAAATAACTCCTGCCTCAACACCATTTGTTGCAAGCTGCGCAGGAATCTATATGGCATATTACATTGTAAATAATATTATAAAAAATAACCCTCCACTCGAGGGAGGATCGAAATCTTTGATTTCGGGGCGGGGTATATGAACATTTTAGTAACAGGTGCATCAAAAGGAATCGGAAGAGCAATCGCAACGGAACTGTTGCAACTTGGAAACATTTTTGTCACGGGAAGAAATGAAGAATCGCTTAAAACTATTGGAGCGCAAGCCTATTGCGTGTGTGACCTTTCAAAAGACCTGAGCGGACTTAAAACTTTTATAAAAGAAAACAAAATTGATGTTCTCATAAATAATGCGGGCGAATACATATACGGTGCAATAGATTCAGCCAACTCCGACGACATTGACAGAATTTTTACAACAAACCTGCTTGCGCCGACGAAACTTATTTCCACAGCCGTTCCATATATGAAAGAACAAAAATGGGGCAGAATTATTAATATAGGCTCAATATCCGGGATTATGGGTGAGGCGTACGCAAGTCTTTATTCATCAAGCAAAGCAGGGTTGTTGGGACTTACAAAAGCTCTGGCGCTTGAACTTGCGGAACATAATGTTACCGTTAACACAATTAATCCGGGATGGGTTGAGACCGAACTCGAAATGAATTCTATTGAGGATGGAGAATTTTCACAAGAAGAAATTCTCGAATGCATTCCACAAAAACGTTTTGTAAAACCCGAAGAAGTCGCAAAACTTTGCAAATACTTAATTTCCGATGACGCAAAAGGGATTACGGGACAGGGAATAAACCTCTGCGCAGGACTGAGTGTAGGGATATAATTAAATACTGAAATGAGAAATCAAACAAAGTCTTTACTTAAACACCAGGCGTGTCCGCTGCAAATTATTTCAAAAATCATCCTAAATAATCTTTTCAACAACGTCTTGAGCAGTAATTTTAAGACAATCCAGATTATCGCAGGTTGTTTGTCTGTGTTCCCAGAGACAAGGTTTTATAGGACATTTGTCCTTAGCCTTTACTGCTGTGACAAGTTCAGACTGTGGAATTAATTTTTTATCGTCGGTAGGTCCGAAAATCACCAAAGTCTTGGTTTTCAAGGCTACTGCCACATGCAGCGGTGCAGAATCCGAACAAATAAACTGTTCAGCTTTTGCAATTAATTCGCCCAAATCTTTCAGGCTTTTTGTTTTACCGTAATAATCCTCGAATAAATTGTCATTCTGAACTTGTTTCAAAATATCATCAGAATTTAAATATCGACTGACTTTACGAATCGTTTCAATGCATTCCTTGTCATCAGGTCCGCCGACAAGAATAACGTGTTTACCTTTTTCAATAAGCAAATCAACCATTTCAGCCCAAGTTTCGGCTGGAATAGTTTTAATCATACCTTTTTGAACGCTCATTTTACTCACGCCCGGGTGAATTAAAACCGAATTCGGGATTTTTTCCTGCGGCTGAACATTGATTTCCGGAAGGGATGTTTTGTGATTCGTAATCGGCGTAATCAAGTCGTGATACATATCACAGGCGTATTGATTCTTATTTAACGGAACAGTTTTTGTTAACAGTCTTTCGCTCAACGCGCCGGTATTATACCCGTAACGTTCTTTAATTCCCGTCATAAACAGAAGAAGAGCGATTAACTTATTTCCGCCCGATGAAATCACCATATCAAATTTACCCTTACGGGCTTTGAAAACAAGCTTCAAAAGCTCCATATATTTATTTTTACCTTTAACATCGATCAAAAACAAATCGTCGATGATATCAGTCAAATCTTTAACACTTTTGCTTCGCGGTTCAAGCGCGAGCGTAATCTTAGATTGCGGAAACTCTTTTTTTAGAGAAATTAATGTCGGCAAAAAGAAAATTTCATCACCGATTCCGCCAAAATTTATTGCCAAAATATTCTTCATCTTTTCCATATAAATATTATAATATAAAAAGAAATCTCGATACAAACAAAAAAGGGACTTATATACAATTTACACTAAATAACAACAGAAATGTCACCCTGAACTCGTTTCAGGGTCTCCTATATAAGAGATGCTGAAACAAGTTCAGCATGACAATATTACCTACATCTGGTGTGAAATTTTATATAAGTCACCTAAAAAAGCACTTGAAATTTTGAAAAAATAGTTTATAATAAAAATATCGGGGCGGTAGCGCTAACTACCGTAACCTGTATGAGAATCGAAGTGACGCTTATCTGTTCAGATAGGCGTTACTTTTTATTATGTACAAAATCAAAAAGATAATAATTCATCTTAAATTTTTGTTATATAATTAAACTATGGTTAATAAAATTAATACGGCAACAGTAATCGGTTTGGAAGCTTATATCGCGGATGTGGAAACTGACGTAATAAATTCGCTTCCGGGCGTGACTATTGTAGGATTGCCTGATGCAGCGGTAAGCGAAGCCAGAACACGTGTTCGTTCCGCTATAAAAAATTCGGGCTATACTTTTCCGAACAAAAAAGTAGTTATTAACCTTGCACCAGCAGATTTAAAAAAAGAAGGCACTAATTTTGATTTACCGATAGCCCTCGGAATTCTTGTTGAAGAAGAAGTTATCGACAAAGAAAAGCTTAATGATTACGGATTTATCGGCGAACTTTCACTTGACGGGAGTCTTCGTGGGATAAACGGGGTTCTGCCGCTGGTTTTGGGATTTAAAGATGCGGGAATAAAAAATATTGTCGTGCCTGCCACAAACGTAAAAGAAGCCGCGCTTGTTGAAGGTGTAAATGTCTACGGAGCAGAAACTTTATGTGACGTAGTTAATCATTTTATAGAAACACCGCTCAAAATAACAAAAATTGACATAAAAGAATATCTTTGTGAACACGGTCAACAAGATTACTTATATGATTTCAAAGATGTAAAAGGTCAACAAAAAGCCAAACGTGCGCTGGAAATCGCCGCGGCAGGCGGTCATAATTTGCTTATGACCGGTTCTCCGGGTTCAGGAAAAACTTTGATGGCAAAATGTTTTGCATCAATCCTACCTCCTCTTGAACTTGAAGAAGCTATTGAACTTACTAAAATTTACAGTATTTCAGGGCTTTTATCAAATGATGAACCCTTGATGAGAAAAAGACCTTTCCGTTCGGTGCACCACACTGCATCTGCAAACGGAATAATCGGCGGAGGTTCAAATCCGAAACCCGGAGAAATTACCCTTGCGCATAGAGGAGTTTTGTTTTTGGATGAAATGGTGGAATTTCCGCGTTTCATACTTGAAACACTCAGACAACCTCTGGAAGATAATGAAATCGTAATTTCCAGAACAAAACATTCAATAAAATATCCCGCAAAATTTATGCTTTTGGGAGCAATGAACCCTTGTCCGTGCGGATTTTTGGGTGATAAAGAGAAAAATTGTACCTGTTCGGAATTTCAAATCAGCCGATATCTTTCAAGATTGTCAGGACCGTTACTTGACAGAATTGATTTGCAAATAGAAGTACCGCGCCTCACGTCGGAAGAACTTTTAAACTGCCATACAAAGGAAGAATCTTCCGAACAAATAAGAAAACGGGTTATTGCGGCAAGACAAATTCAAAAAGAACGCTACAAAGCAGACGGCATTCTTACAAATTCAGAACTGACACCGAATCTTGTAAAAAAATATTGCCAAATAGATAAAGCCGCAGAAGAAATATTCAGAGTCGCAATTGTAAAATACCAGCTTTCGGGACGGAAATACGACAGAATACTTAAACTTGCACGGACAATCGCAGATTTGGATGGCAGTCCGAATATTCAGCAGGCACACCTTATGCAAGCAATTCAATACAGAGTAAACAGCTAGAAATTCTAATACTTTTTACCACGGATAATCATCTTTTATTTGCCATCCGTCTTCTATAATTTTAGCACTACAATTATAGCCAGCGGAAAAAGCTTTACATGCTTGCGATTCAATCGACCTATTATTATAAGGTATTAACCCTTTTTTATTATTAATTATCAAATAAAATACATCTTTTCCAATTTGATTTGGACCCGAATAGCCGTTTAAATCAACAGCTATATTATGCTGAGCAAAATTTTCATCATAATTAAATTTGTCAATCATTAAAAAAGTTCCATCAGACAATTTTACCGTGTATGTAGCAGGGTTGCCTACCAATCCTTCAGCAAGCCTTCCGTTTAAGTATTTATATGTTATACGCTTTTTTATTTCTGAGTGCGGAATCTCTTGTGAAGATTTTAAATAATTTTTAAGATACCTATTATAAAACTCCTGAGGTAGTATTCTATATTCCCAAGATTCCATAGAGCCGTTATCTAATTCGGATAACTTAAGAGCCTGAGCTATGGCAGAATATGCCTTTTTAAACTGTTCAACAGTTTGTCGTTTTTGATACTTTGCAATCAGAGCAGGCAGAGTCATCGCCGCAACAATACCGATTATGCCGAGGGTGATAAGAACCTCTGCCAAGGTGAAGGCGGCTTTTGCATTGTCATTCTGAAACGTAGACTGTTCCGTTTTACATGATTTGT
>CAOJDT010000027.1 GCA_948433295.1 uncultured bacterium | reverse complement strand
TCTTTACCATATTGTTCAAGCTTTTGGAAAGAGTTGTACTTTCCGAGCGGAATATCAAAGAACAACATGTTAATATTTCTTTTTCTGTCAGAAATAGGTTTAAGAAATTCTTCAAAAACCTGTTCAGTATCCATTGCTAAAAAGCCGTGCAAACCTTTACCCGGAGTTTTTGCAAAACCCCATTCCGGACTTGTTGCATGATTTGCCAGAGAATATGCAATATCACTTTTCTTGGTTAATTTCCACCAACCTACATTAAGTTTACGCAAAAAAGTATCTACTTTCTTTCCTATGCCTGATTTGGTAGAATTAGTAGCGACTTTGTCACCCCATGCACCCATTTTACCGAGAAGAGAATCTTCATATTTTCCCGTTTTACCGGCAAGAACAGGATTAAGCTTATCCATTCCCTGACACAAGCCGTACCATACTGCGGCTCCTGTGCCAAGCATAGCAAACGGATTGCTTTCTTCGTTAGAGGAAGCTTTAACACGATTTGCAAGATATGAATTATCAACCGATTGTTTAAGCTTGTCACCGTCAACCCCTTGCATTGTCGGAAGCGGTTGCGGTACACCTGCCTGCATAGGGATGTTATTTTTTAAATTAATATTGTTACTAACCATAGTCCTACCAATTAACCTTACATAAATATAAAAACAGCAAAAACAAAAAAATTGACAACAGGAGTGTAATTTCGGGGTTAATATTAAGAATTGTAACATATTTATGCAAAACTGAAATTCTTAAATTTGTATATACTTTATATATACATAAGAGAGAGATACAAAAGAGAGGCAACGAGATGGCTGTAGCTGATTTGAAAAAAATTGATAACAAGTTAAAAGATATGTACAAAGACCAGGTCACAACCAACGTATCAAATAACGAACCGTTTCAAGACAGATCAGAAGTATTGTTTGCGCAAATGAATTTCATTGCAATGGCAAACCGTCAAGCGCTTCACCTGATATAATAACAAGTTTTTTCATTAAATATAACTCCAATTAATTTTTCCCCTACAAATTTTGCACCTGATTTCTTCGAAATCAGGTTTTTTTTGCCTTCCGAGCAGAGGCATAAAAATGCAAAGCATTTTGTAAGTTGAGCAATTATAAGCGGAAACCACGCTTTTCGCTTTAATTGCGAACGGTGCCGTTTAATGCGAGGAAGAGCCCTCGGTGGCTACCTACGGTTGAGTTTTCGTTGTTGTTGTGAGCGGCGGCGTTAAACAGAGCATAAAAAAGCCGCTTATACAGCGGCTTAAATTATTCTCTCTCTTAATATTTTATGAAAATGCTTTAAACGTACGTTCTATGTTTTTCTCAATTGTACCTTTAATAGAATCATATTCGGTTTGTAAAGCATTATGTTCTGTATCAAGTAATTTAATTTGAGTATCGTATTCTTTATCTTTTGACTCAATTTCTCTCATAGCCTGATTGTAATGGACTTCTGCAAGTGTTGCGGCTTTTTCGTTCTTTTGTTCAACAATATCAGTTGCAGAAGTGTAGATTGTTGAAACCCATTGAACATTTTTCAAACCGTCACCTTCCTTATCAGGATTTGTGAAATTAACTTTTTCAAGAGTAATTACACCGTGTTCAAGTGCGAATTGCAGCCATTCCGGACTATTCATCAAGCCGTCTTCGAGAATCGTATAATTTTCATTAACTTTCGAATCGGAAATCCATCCGTCAAAATCTTCATCATACTTATCAAGACTCATATAGCCGGATTTGTAATCACTTTCACCATTCATTCTGTGCCAGAGATTTACATACCATTGAGCTTTATCATTGTCGTTCGGCTGACGAACAACTTTTTTCAGATAAGCTTCAACATCGGGCTTTTGCGGTTCCTGTTCCTGCCAAATCAAAACATCTTTATCATATTCTTCCTGCTTGAATACCTTGACAGGAACTTCTTCACTCAAAGCATATTTCAAATCATAAAACACAAGATGTTTTGCACGATTCAACATCGCATCATAATCGGCATCACCTGGACCAAGAGCCCCTTTATTGTTTAATAATTCTTGAGAATCCCACAGTAAATCAACTATTTTTTGCGTAATAGATTGCGAACCGTCACAATCCTCGTGATATTCATCTTCATGTTTGTCACAACAATTTTTACCGACTAATTGTTCGCGAATTTCAGCCATCGTTGCAGCATTACCGTTAACGCCACCGCTGCCTCCTGTTGTCCACCAGTGGTAGAAAGGATTTGCATTACTTAAATCTTCTTTAATTTCAAAACTATGCTGTCCATCAGAAGTTGTATAACTTCCAACATCAAGCATGTGACTTAACACATCTCCAAGGTGGTATAATGCGTTCGAATCATTCATAACGGAAGTCCAGCATCCTGAATCAGTACCGCTTACAAACTTGTCATAAAGTTCTGAATTTTCTACTTGAGTTGTTTCAATATCCCAATACCTTTCATCTGTTTTATTCGGTTCAAGTTCTTTCCATTCTTTGTGAACTTTATTATATTCACTCCATGCTGCATCGTATGCCGGATTTTTAACCTGAACGGTTTTACCCTGGTCTAATGAGCCTAAAAGCCCGTATTTGTCCAGAAATTCTTCTAAATTATCACTTTCTTTAAAATTTGTGCCATCGAGTTCGCTAACCATAATTTGTCCTGCCGCATTGACAAGTCCGTATTGATTTTTGAGAGGTCCGTAGAAAGAGAGAGAGTTACCCGTCAAACGTTCGTATGACACATTACCGTTAGCATCATAAGTTGAAAACATCAATTGGGTTTCATTCATAGCATCAATATATTCTTCGCCGATTTTTTCGGTCTGGTCAGCCAATCGAATTTTTGCATTAGTAATCTGCATGGCTCTGAGTTCGTTGTGATTGAGCCTTGCGGTAATTGTTAATAATCTGGCTTGTCCTGCTGCCATTCCCATAATTAAACAATTTCCCTTTCGATTAGTAACCGTTAATATTTACGGCAATTTGGGCATCAAACTTAAAATAATCTCAAAAAATGTTACATTATTTTACAAAAAAAATTTGTGTATGTTAAGATTTGTATATGAAACTATGTTTATTCCAGGGAACATTTAATCCGATACATAACGCTCATATACAAGTTGCCGAATTTGCACTTAGAAAACTTGATTGCGGAAAAATTATTTTTATACCCGCATACAAGCCGCCGCATAAGGAGTCGGATGATAAATTCGCAATCCATCGGCTTAATATGGTCAAACTTGCCTGCAAAAACCGTCAAGGTCTTGATGTGTCCGATATTGAATTTCAACTTAACGGCAAATCATACACATATTTAACGATTCTGGAACTTTACAAACGTTATGATATAGAGGGAAAAATAAAATTTTTGATAGGAACAGACGCTTTTGAAAAGATAGAATCCTGGTATAAAACAGATAATTTGAAAGAACTTGTTGATTTCGTGGTATTTATCAGAGAAAATAATTGTGATAAATCAAGATTTGAACAACTTCGCGAAAAAGGGTATAATTTTGAATTTATGCCGCTGGAGTTTCTTGATATATCATCAACTGAAATAAGAGAAAAAATAGCAAAAGGTGCATCAATAAAAGGACTTGTACCTGAAATAACAGAGGAATACATTATAGAAAATGGATTATACAGAAATTAAAGAATGGTTAAAAGAAAATCTGAATGAAGAACGGTATATTCATTCACTCGGAACCGCAGATTGCGCAAAAGAACTTGCCGCAAAATTCGGACTTGATAGCGAAAAAGCATATCTTGCAGGGCTTTTACACGATTGCGCAAAATGTTTTTCAAAAGAAAAACTGTTAGAAATTATTCACGCACATCTCAATGTGGAAGAATCAGAAATGCTTAATTATAAGACACTCCACGCACCTGTCAGCGCATATTACGCAAAAGAAATTTTCAAAGTGACGGATGATGAAATTCTTTCTGCAATAAGATGGCACACGCTCGGAAGAATTGAGATGACGGATTTTGAAAAAATAATTTTTCTTGCCGACAAAATTGAACCGAACACACGAGATAAAGAATACGCAGCAATTATAAGAAGTTATCTCGACGAAGAAAACGGATTAAACAAAGCACTGTTAAAATGTTACAAAGAAACCATAAAGAGTCTCGTCAAAAGAGACCTCAAAATCTGCCTTTTAACAATTGAAATCTATAACAAGCTTGAAGATTTGGTAAACATTTAATTAAAATTATAAAAAAACAGCATGTTCATGGTAAAATTGAGGCAGTAAAGAGGGATTATCAATGAAAGTTCTGGAAATAAAAAATAATTTGGTTAAAATTTCATACTCGGCAGAAGACAGACTGCTTTTGTCAGGTTTCCTTATATTGGAAGATTCGCAAGCACCTTACGTTGCACAGGTACTCAGCCTGAAAGCCGATAATAATACAAATTATGCCATTGTAAAATTACTCTTTACATTTGACAGCGAAGGAATCGTAAAAAATTATGACGGAACAATTCCGTCACTTGACGCGGATGTTACAAAGCTTACATCGGATGAGCTGCTTGATATATTACCTGTCAACAATCCGATTGAAATAGGCAGCCTCGCACATCAAAACACGGTTTTAAAAGTTGATCGTTCTTTACTTGAACAAAACCTTCTGGTCTGTTCGGAAGACAAGGATAATACTCTTACACTTATTGAAAACTTTGTATTACAACTTGCAGAGGAAAACCAAAAATCAATTATTTTTGATATCGAAGGCAATTTTGGCGGAAAATCATTGAAATTTGGAGAAGATTTTAAATTACCTCTGAATTATGAAACTATCAATTATATTTATGAACATGATTTGGAAAATATTGAACCTGCCAGCAAAGCAGTAATTCAGGATATATTTCTTGAAGTTCAGGAATATTCAAAAACCGTTCTTGACAAATTCATTCCGTTCGATACATTCATAAGCGTTGTAGACCAACAGTACAAATCTACGGGAATTACCGAACTTGTACTTTTGAAAAACAAGTTACTGAAATACAAAGAAGAAAATGTTTTTGCTCAAAACGCTAAAGATATTCATAACCTCAGAAGCGCTATACGTGCAAATTTAACAAATGTTTTGGATATTTCATCAGCAAGCGACACTTTGCAAAATGAAATCATGAAATATGTTTATAACGCAATTGATGAGATGGATTTGTTCGTATTTTCATTTGTGCAGCTTACCAATGAAAATGCCGATAAAAAATTAATCAGACATTTTATTTCGAAAAATAAAATATCTACAACAATCGTTTGCAGCCATAATTACAAGTATCTTTACGAACTCAAAGAACGCGCAAATAACCTGATTCTTTTTGTTCCGCAAACCCTGCAGCACGATTTTGCGACTTATAATACATTCTTAAACAAATTAAATGCAGACGAGTTCATAATCTACGGAAAAGCAACTCAAAATATTCCTTTGATTATTACATTGACTTCACTTCTTGATAACGAAGAACCCGAACAAGAATCAGAGACAACAGAAGATTCTGTAGAACAACTTCAAGAACAACAAGAAACTCGGGATTTAGAAAAAGAAAATGAGCCTGATGATTTTTCGGATGAATCTAATTCTTATTCTTACGAAACATTGATTAATGACGACGCTAAACCCGAAGAAGGTGAAGAAGTTCAGCAAGAAGAAGTCATTGAACAAACCGACGAAGAAGAAGAAATAGAACCTTCAATTGAAGAAGAACCCGAAATCGTTGAAGATGAGGAAGAATCGGAAGATTTTGAATCAGAAATAATAGACGAAGAACAAATTGAAGAAACGGCTTCGGATGAAGAAGAATTCCAAGAATCCGAAGAGGCTGCTGCTGAAGAAGACGACGAAGATTCCGAAATTGAAACTGAATCTCAATCTGATGCAGTTGAGGAATCTGAAATGGAAGAAGTCGAAACAGAAGATGACGAAGAAAACGAAGAAACTTCTACACCTGAAATAAGTGAAGAAGAAGAACCGCAACAAAGAATTTCTTCAACCATTGAAGACAATGCGGCAGAAGTAGTTGACGAAATAATGTTTTCACAGCCGCAAAAAGAAGTGCCTCCACTCTACGACGAAACGGAAGATGAAGCGTTGACGGAAGATGACTTAAACTTTATCGAAGATGTTAATATAGGAAAAACAGAAGTCCCTGAAGATGTACCTGTTTTCCCTGCGGAAGCTCCGATAAGAGACAATGCAGCCGAATTTGAACAGGGCGACAAGGTTTCACACCCTAAATACGGAGAAGGTGTCGTTGAAAAAATGATTAAATACGGCAACAAAAACCTTTGTTCAATCAACTTCGTAAACATCGGCAGAAGACTTTTGGACCCTGCAATGTCAGAAATCGAAAAAATAGACTAAGATTTTCTGAGGTTTGCCGCACCCTTTAAATAAACAAATTCAGGACTGAACGATTCGTCACAATTCAGTACTATTAGAATACGCAAACATTTTTCAAGAGAATTCGGGACGTTGAGTTCATGAAAACACATCATTGCAACATTTTCAAAACCACAATCCAAGCGGGCGAATTTTGCGGGAAATTCCGCATTTAAATCCTCCGTAAGCGTAAAGATTACATGCGAAACTTTATCAATATCAATTTTGTTGCGCAAAACCATTTCGGACAAAAGTTCATTAGTAGCCTGCCTCAATGATTCAACAGAATTTTCATCAACCGTAATAGCACCTCTGATACCTTTTGTCGTCATATTCACCTACTTTTTCAAACCGTTATACCAGTCCCGGGCATTCATTTCGCCTTTACCTTCAGGTTTAATCTTAATCAAAAGAAGGCAATCTTTACCGCAAGCAACTTTAATACCTTCTTTCGTAACTTCAACGAATTCACCTGGTTTTCCACAGCCATCGACAACTTTAGTTTGAAGAACTTTAACAAGTTTGTCATTATGAACAAAATGAGCGGACGGGAATTTATAAATTCCGCGAACGAGATTGTGAACCTCTCTCGCTGATTTTGACCAATCTATCGAGGTCTCTTCTTTAGTCAACTTATTTGCCATACAAACGCCGTCTTCGCACTGTTTGAGAGGTTCTACAGTACCTTCAACGAGACCTGTCAAAGTATTTTCGAGAAGTTTTGGCGAAAGTTCGCTTATGGTACAAAAAAGTTCTTCGCAGTTCATTGTATCTGAAATTGGAATAATTTCCTTCATACAAACATCACCGCAATCAAGTCCGAGTTCGGTAATCATCGTACAAATACCTGTTTCTTTATCTCCATTAATAATCGCGCGCTGAATCGGATTTGCACCGCGATATTTTGGCAATAAAGATGCGTGAAGGTTTATGGTTTCGAATTTCGGAATATCAAGAACTTCCTGCGACAAAATTTGTCCGAAAGCAAAAGTCACAAAGAAATCAGGTTTTAAATCTTTCAAAGCCTGCTGAATTTCTGGTTCTTTACGAATAGACTTTGGTTGAAAAACAGGCAAATCATGTTCCAACGCAAACTGTTTTATAACTGACATGGTAAGTTTATGTCCGCGTCCTGCGGGTTTATCAGGCTGTGTAACAACACCCACGACGTCTATTTTATCTGAATTATAAAGGTATTCCAGCGATTTTAAAGCAATCGCGGGAGTTCCAAAAAATACGACTCTAATCATTATTTAATTCTGCCTCTAAATCGGGTTCCGAAAGTAATTTATCCTCATCAATCGGAGGAAGCTTGTGTTTTTTAAGAATTTCGTCAGCCTCAAATCTGTTCGTACAGTGGTCAATAAACAACACACCGTCAAGGTGGTCATTTTCATGTTGAATTGCACGCGCAAGAAGACAGCCGTCTTTGGCTTCCAAAAGGAAAGTTCTGCCGTTAACGTCCATTGCCTTTACGGTAACATTTTTGTAACGTCTGACGGGCGTATAAGCTTCAGGAAAGCTTAAACAGCCTTCATCCTCAATAATAGCGCCCGATTTTTTAATAATTTTCGGGTTAATAAAAACCATCGGCTTCATAGGATTATTCTTTGTGGAAGCATCAATAACGAACACTCTCAAATTTACGCCGATTTGTGGTGCTGCAAGCCCAACACCGTTACAGGTGTACATTGTATCGAACAAATCCTGAACCAAATCAGTAATTTTTCTTGAAACTTTATGAACCTCTTTAGACGGTTCTCTTAAAGTAGGTTCTCCGTATTTTAAAACTTTCTTTACTGCCATTCTTACCTCTCTTAACAGAATCTTAAACTAAAACAATTCATAAATCAACGTACGTCCATAAATTTATGCACTTGAGGAATTAATCGAACTTTTTTGTATAAATTATAGAACTTTTCAAAAACCTCATCTCGTTTAGCCGCAGACACGGCAAAATCATTACCTTTCATCTCCGGTTGAAGAATAATCTCGCAATGAGCCTCGTTTGCTATAGCAACGGAATTTTTAATTTCTTCATCCGTGATATTATCGTTAAATACTACTTTGGCAAAAATTTCTTTATCAGAACCCAGCGCAAAAAATCGCTTTGCTGTATCGAGATTAAGCGTCATGCCCGTAGCACTTTCCAGTTTAATATCGGCAGAAATCACATCAACATATCTCAATACTCGCAGCAAATTATCGGGAAGAGTACCGTTGGTTTCAAGATAAACCCTGTGACCTTTATTTTTAAGCAAAGGCAAAAATTCTTCCAGAAAATCAACCGACACAAGCGGTTCACCACCCGTTAAAGAGACCGTGAATTTTTCATTCAACTTTTCAATTTCGGCGATTAATTCGGCAGGAGTGTACTCTTTTGATTTTGAGACTTCAAAATCAGTATCGCAAAATTTGCAATGAAGATTACAGCCGCAAAAACGTATGAATAACTGTTTGGTTCCTACATAAGGACCTTCACCCTGAATTGATGTAAAAATTTCTCTTATTTTAGCCATGGAATAAATTTTCTCTGATATTACCGTGTGATAACTTCTTCAACTTCTCATAAAGCCTTATTTCGTCTTCTGTCAGGTTTTTGGGAATTTGAATCTCTACGGTAATAATCATATCACCAAATTTTCCGTTTGTCTTTATTCCTTCACCGGAAAGTCTGAACTTTTGTCCGGAAACAGTTTTTTCGGGTATTGTAAATGTAACGGTTCCGTCAAAAACAGGAACATCGATTTTACCGCCGAGTACAGCCTCAAACGGAGTAATCGGCAGTCGGTACAAAATATCCGAACCTTCTATTTTTATATTTGAATCGGGTTCGATTTTAACCGTAAGGTACAAATTCCCGTCTTCACCACCGTTAAAACCGCGGTTTCCTTCGCCTTGAATTCGAAGTTTTGAACCATGTTTTATATTTTTAGGGATTTTCACTGTAATCTTCTTGTGTTCATTAAATTCGCCAGTACCGCTGCAAACCGAACACTTTGCGCCGTTGATGAATCTTCTGCCCTCGCAATTCGGGCAGAGTTCTTTGTGCATTACGTTTATAACTCTGGTTGTACCTTTTATTGACTCTTCCAGAGAGACGGTTACTTCTGCAAAAATATCTTCGCCTTTTTTCGGAATCTTTTTATTTTTCTTTTCTTTTGCAATTCCGTCGAGAATATCGTTTATTGCCGTTTTAAAATCAGCTTTCTGAAAGGCTTCTTTTGAATCTTCAAACGAAGGTTTTGTTGAATTAGATTTAGGTTCGGATTTTTTAGTTTCGGCAGTTTTTTGGTATTCATTACGCGCGCCTTGCGCATTGACTTTTTGTTTAGGAGTTTTATAAAACCCGTTCACCATGTCATACTGTTTACGCTTTTTCTCGTCAGAAAGAATTTCGTAAGCTTCAAGGACATCCTTAAACTTTTGAGCGCTTTCAGGAGCCTTATTTACATCAGGATGATATTTTCGTGCAAGTTTCTTATAAGCGCACTTCACATCCTGAGCGTCGCTGTCGGGTGTTACGCCTAAAATCGCATAGTAATTTTTTCGAACTCCAATGACCATACTTTGTTATTAATGATATTTATAAAAAAATCAACGGATAAAAGATTAATTACAAATATCAGTACGGCATTTTTTATTTTTAAAATTTATAGCCTCAATATTTTCGTATAAAAGTCTTTTTGCGCCGGAAAAAGTAGATGAGGCATGGGTTACGACAAGAGTTCTGCCTTTATTGGTTTCGTATTCAAGGTATTCATTTTTGCGCGTTGCAAAATGTGAGACATCCGTAAGTTCATCAACCTTATCCAAACCTTCTATAACATAGCCGTCATTTCTTGCAAACAATACCGCTGATACCGAAGAGAGATTTGAATGAAGAATATTTTCATAATCATCCGCAAAAGAACCAATTGCACAAGCCTCAAATAAATTAACAAGATTTTCATCAACAGAATTTAAAACCGCGTCAGCGTCATGGTCTTTCAGAAATGTAGTGAATCCTGTAGTAACAAAATTTTCTTCGCCAGTCAATACACATTCGACCCCAAGAATTCCGAGATAAGGCATCTGACGATGTTCCAGAGATTGAAGAATATTAAATACAACATTATTCATAACAGAAGCAATGAGCTTCTCAGAAACTTTATAATCAGGCACATAGCAACCGCTTCCTGAAGTATAAAGTCCTCCGTTACCGTCTTCCATAAATCGGTAATCACCTGTTACGGCAAGAGGCAATGCATGATAACCGTCGGTAATTACATATAATGTAAAATCATGTCCGTTAACAACGTCCTCAATAATAACTTTCTTTTCGTCATGCAAGAACAAATCTTCAACAGTACGTCTTGCCAATGCAGGAGCCGCGCAAACTGATTTAACGGCAGTATCAGAATCTTCATCTGCGCCTATTATAATCGGATAATTCGCATTTTTTACATAATCCAGAGCAAGCGGCTGTTTTTCGAAGATTCCGAACTTAGGCGTAATTATCCTTTGTCTGTACATAAACTTTTTGGAATCCGAACGGCTTAATGCAAAAGATGCCGCCTGCGCGGAAGGTGCGAATATTAATTGAGAATTAGCCTGAAACAATTCCGCTACATCCGCCTTGATTGCATCCTTCGATGACGCTATTGTTAAATCAATACCGTTTTCAAGAACAAATTCCAAAAGTTCCTGCGGATTATCTTCTCTAATGTCAACACATTCGCAAATCTGTGAAATTGCAACATTCCCCGGTGCCGCGTAAATTTTTTCGACATTTTCATTCAATAAAAGCTTTTTTGCAAGCGCATGTTCTTTTGCCGAATGTCCGATTATTAAAACTTTCTTTTTCTTAATTTCCATAAAAATATAATAACATAAATCTGAACATCAATAAATAGGAGGATGTTTGTAAAGATAAATTACGGTTTAATATAATAAAATAATGACAAAATTACGATTATCGTTAAAAAATAATTGTAGTAAGTGAGGTAATGTAAATGGCTGATATAGTAAGTATATTGCAAAAAGTATTTGTTCCGACGCCTATGCAAACAACGGTTCCCGTGAGAGGAACCTCGACAAATCCGTTCGGAAATAATCCGTTTGTAAATTATAACGGAAATAATTATAACAGCCAAACTTATGCGAAAAACCAACCTGTTCGCGGCGGTTACTTTGCAGGCTACTACAACGGCAAACAAAATATTGTCGGACGAAGACTTTTTATTGAAGTATAGCCGCGGCTATTAATTAATTTAAATTACTTAATAAATAAAGCTAATCTGCCTTATTTATACTATTATTGTAT
Organism: uncultured bacterium; assembly: GCA_948433295.1. GTDB lineage: Bacteria > Cyanobacteriota > Vampirovibrionia > Gastranaerophilales > Gastranaerophilaceae > Scatousia. Next base: position 11,427 of record CAOJDT010000027.1, on the reverse strand, counting down.
AAGTAATGAATAATAAGGGAGATTTATAGTATAATGAAAAAAGCGTTAATTACAGGGATTACAGGTCAAGACGGCTCTTATTTAGCTGAATTATTATTGGAAAAAGGTTACGAAGTTCACGGTATGAAACGCCGCGCTTCTTCTTTTAACTCTTCAAGAATCGACCATCTTTATCAGGATGTTCATAATTCTAACGGAAGATTTAAACTGCATTACGGAGATTTGACAGACAGTTCAAACCTTATAAGACTAATTCAGGAAATTCAGCCTGATGAAGTTTATAATTTAGCTGCGCAATCTCACGTTAAAGTTTCTTTCGATTGTCCCGAATATACTGCTAACGCTGACGGTTTAGGAACTTTAAGAATACTTGAAGCTATTAAAATCTTAGGACTTGAAAAGAAAACTAAATTCTATCAGGCTTCAACATCCGAACTTTACGGCTTGGTTCAAGAAACTCCGCAAAAAGAAACAACTCCTTTCTATCCGCGTTCACCTTATGCATGCGCTAAACTTTATGCATATTGGATTTGCGTAAACTATAGAGAGGCTTACGGAATTTACGCATCTAACGGTATTCTTTTCAACCACGAATCTCCTCGCAGAGGCGAAACCTTCGTTACAAGAAAAATCACCAGAGCCGCTGTCAGAATAAAACTCGGTCTTGAAGAAAAATTATACCTCGGAAACCTTTCTTCAAAACGCGACTGGGGACACGCTAAAGATTACGTTGAAGGCATGTGGAGAATTCTTCAACAGGATATTCCGAAAGATTATGTACTTGCAACAGGCGTAACAACTACCATCAGAGACTTCTGCAAAATGACTTTCGCTGAACTCGGAATTGATTTGGAATTTAAAGGTGAAGGCGTCGATGAAGTCGGTATTGATAAAGCTACAGGAAAAGTTCTTATTGAAGTTGACCCTCGTTACTTCCGTCCGACTGAAGTTGATTTACTTCTCGGAGATTCTTCAAAAGCAAGAAGAGAACTCGGATGGGAACCGAAATATGATTTACCTGCACTTGTAAAAGAAATGGTAAAAGAAGACCTTGCCGAAGCGGAAAAAGAAAAATTCTTACGTAAAGAAGGTTACGAAATCCTTATTCCGCAGGAAGTGTAGATGAAATCGCTTCTTTTTATAGGACATGAGTTCCATAAAAAAACAAAATCCACGGATTTCTTGCAGGAAATTTTAGAAAATCATTACAGGGTCGAAAAATTATTTTTTGACCCTTATAATGATGATGAAAATGTGTTTGAAAAACTGGACGGAAAACATTTCGATTCGGTTGTCTTGTTTCAAATCATGCCATCCCTCAGTCTGTTAAAAAAATATATTACATTTGACAGATGTGCATTTTTCCCGATGTATGACAACACCAAATCCTTAAACAGCCCACTGTGGAATGAATACAAAGAATGCAATATCATAAATTTTTCAAAAACTTTCCACAAAATCTGTAAAAATGGCGGACTATCATCTTTTTATATACAATATTTCCCTCAACCTGCCGAAATAACAGATATGGGCGGGGTAAATGATGTATTTTTTTGGCAAAGAAGCGATAAAATTACCACCAAAACTTTAGAAAAACTTATTAATCCCAATAAAATCGAAAAACTTTATTTTCATAAAAGTACAGACCCGAAAAATAAATTTATTGAACCATCAAAAAAATGGAAAGATAAAATTATTTATTCTTCATGGTTTGATACAAAAGATGAAATGAAATCATATATCCAAAAATCTGCACTCTATTTTGCACCGAGACGCTACGAAGGCATAGGCATGAGTTTTCTGGAAGCTATGGCAGCCGGACGTTGCGTCATTGCGCCTGATTACCCGACGATGAACGAATACATAACTCACGGAGTTAACGGTTATCTGTATAATTTAAAAAACCCGAAACATATAGAAATTTCAGATATTAGAAAAATTCAAAAAAATGCTGCCGAATATATCAAAAAAGGTTATGAAAATTGGCAAAAAGAGAAAAATAATATTATTGAATACATTGAATCAGAACCTGTCACAAACGAAAAACTTATAAATGAAAACATTTATATTAAAAACGAAAAAACATTACTTTTCGGCTTTATACCAACAAAAATTAAACAAACCGCCAATTATACAATTTATGAACTATTTTACGTTCTGCGGTTGAGGTTTAACAATCCAAAGACCAAATAATCTAAGCATGCCCGATTTTTTTGAAAGCCTGAATTGAAACATATGCTTTCTGATATTATAATGCCAGAACTTGAACTTATCACGCCCGTGAAGATACTTTGAAAGCTTTACAGCCAACGAAAACGGCAGAGTATGAAATCTGTAAATATCTTTTGCCTCTTCCAAAGACAAATCTTGAAACTCTTTATATAATTCGCAATAAATCTTTGCATCCTCATTAAGTAATGCTTCTTTGTTACTTGAAGTGCCGCCATAACGAAAGTTTACGATATTTTCGTTCAAATGAACAAATTTACAGCCACTCAGAACCAACTGAATCATTTGTTGATAATCGGAAGCAATTTTCAGATTTTCGTTAAAACCGCCGATTTCTTTTAAGAGTTCGGTCTTTGTAAACATGGTTTGATGACAGAAAGGTGCTGCCGAAAAGACAATACTCAAATCACCAATCCATTTTGTAACTTTATTCTTATCCTCATATATATAAGAAACATCTGCAAATGAACAATCAGCATTATTTTTTTCCAAAAGTTCCACAGAATTCTTAACTGCATCAAGAGAACTGAAATAATCGTCCGAATTTAAAAATACAATGTATTTTCCGTTAGCACGTTCAATACCTCTGTTCATAGCCTGATAAATTCCGCTATCCGGCTCAGAGAAATATTTTATCAAACCCTTTTTGCTGTATTCGTTTAAAATCTCAATAGTACCGTCCTTTGACGCACCGTCAATAACGATATGCTCAAGATTTTCATACGATTGATTATGCACGGAATCAATACATTGTTTAAAATACTCGACTCTGCCTGCTTCAACAAGATTAAATGTTGTAGTTATAACTGTTACTAATGGAATCATCACAAATGTATTATATTACAAACAAAATTTGTAACAAATATTTTATAAATAAAGATTGATAAACGTGTTTTTACTATAATAATAGGTAATTAGGGGATAAAATTATGCAAAAGAAAGACAAAATATTTGTTGCAGGTCACAGAGGACTTGTAGGAAGCGCAATTGTAAAAGAGCTTGAAAATAAAGGCTTTGAGAACATTATCACCCGCACTCACAAAGAATTGGACTTAACAAACAGTCATGCGGTTGAGGTTTTCTTTGAAGAAGAAAAACCTGATTATGTAATACTTTCGGCAGCTAAAGTAGGCGGAATTCATGGTAACAATACCTATCCCGTTGAATTTTTTACGGAAAACATGAAAATTCAATTGAACGTAATTGAAAATTCATACAAAAACAACGTCAAAAAACTTTTATTCTTAGGCTCAAGCTGTATATATCCTAAAAATGCTCCTCAGCCGATGAAAGAAGAATATTTACTCTCATCACAACTTGAAAAAACAAACGAAATGTATGCACTGGCAAAAATTTCGGGACTAAAACTTTGTGATGCATATAACAGAGAATACGGAACCGATTATATATCGGTTATGCCTTGTAATTTATACGGATTGAATGACAATTACGACAAAGAAAACGCTCACGTGCTTCCTATGCTAATCAGACGCTTCCACGAAGCGAAAGAAGCAAATCTTTCCGAAGTAACAGTATGGGGCACAGGCAAACCGCTCAGAGAATTTATGTACGCAGGTGACCTTGCCTCGGCAGTAGTTTATTTGATGGAAAATAAATCCGCAAAAGAAATCGGAGATTTTATCAATATAGGAACAGGAAAAGAAGTCACTATTCTTGAACTTGCAAACCTTATTAAAGATATAGTCGGATTCAAAGGCAAACTGGTTTTTGATACCTCAAAACCTGACGGTACAATGCGCAAACTTATGGACGTTTCAAGAATAAACGCTCTCGGCTGGAAGGCTGAAACTTCATTGGAAGAAGGTATCAAAATCGTTTACAATGACTTTTTGAAAAACGATAGGATAAGATTGTAGGGAATAATTATGAAGAACTTACTTATAACAGGTGCGGCAGGTTTTGTTTCAGGACACTTTCTTGAATATTTAAAAGAAAACAACCTTGAATATAATATCCTTGCAACAGATATTCTTGAAGACTTTAAGGCTGATTACAAAAATTTTAAATATAAAAAAATCAACCTAAGAGAACGCGAACAACTTAAAGAAATCCTTGCCGACTTCAAACCTGATTACATACTCCATCTTGCCTCAATAAGTTCGGTTTCGCAAAGTTGGAAGCAGCCTGTGGAGAGTTTTGTAAACAATACTAACATTTTTCTGAATATTATTGAAAGCATTAGAGAACTGGAACTTCCTACACGAATTCTTTCAATAGGTTCGTCTGAAGAATACGGAAATTACCCAGCAGAAAAAATGCCGCTCCATGAAGATTACAAATTACTTCCTTGCAATCCTTATGCTGTTGCGCGCGTCAGCCAGGAAATGTTATCAAAATTATATGCGGATTGCTACAATGTAAACATTATTATGACACGTTCTTTCAACCATATCGGACCGAAACAACGTGAAGCTTTCGTTGTTCCGTCATTTGTAAAACAGCTTATTGAAATTAAAAACTCCGGAAATACAAAACCGCTGGTTGTCGGCAATATCGAAATCGTAAGGGATTTTCTGGATGTTCGGGATGTTGTTGACGCATATTATAAACTGTTGACTCAAGGCAAAATCGGAGAAGTTTATAATGTTTGTTCAGGCAAAGGCGTAAAACTCAAAGAAATTATTGAAATCGTTTCGGATAAATTAGAGATTTGTCCTAAAATTGAAATTGATTCATCAAGAGTCAGACCGACTGATAATATGATTATAGTCGGCGATAATTCAAAATTAAAATCTGAGTTCAACTGGAATCCGATATTCACTTTAGAGTCATCATTGAATGATATTATAGATTATTTAAGTCAAGACAGGAGAAACCAAAATGAATGCAAAAATAAAGGTACTGTTTGATGCACATCTGTTAGCAGAAAACGATACACAAAGCGGCATACGCAGCGGAATATTTTTTACCGCACTGAATCTTTTAAAAGAATTTTCTAAAAATCAAAACGTTGAAATCGGAATTTATTGTTCAAAGAAAAATTTTTCGGCAAAATTAATTAAAACTTTGCAAAAATATTTTCCTGATAATACTTTTAATAATGTATTTTTGGAAGTATTGTCCCCTTTAGAATTAAAAAAATCAGAATTAAGCTGTCAATATAAAGAAAAAAAGAACTTTTTAACAAAAATACAATTGCTCGGAATATCCGCATTAATAAAAATGCAGCCTGCAATAAATTACGACAGCATAATTAATCAATACGATGTATATTTTTCGCCGGCAATGAAAATGCCTAAAGAAATACTAAACAATAACAATATTAAAAAGTTTACACTTTTACATGATATTATTCCAATTTTATTTCCACAGTATTTTCAAAATTTAAATAAAAATAAATACTGGTTATTCCAAATGACAAATCAGATTAATAAAAAAAATTACTATTTTGCTAATTCTGAACACACAAGACAGGATTATATAAAACATATACCAAACATCCATCCTGATAATATCACCACAACACTATTGGCGTGTTATGAAAGTTTTAAACCTGCAAAAGAAAAAACTGTAGAGTCATTGAAAAAATACAATCTTCCAACCGATAAAAAATACATTTTCAGCCTTTGCACTCTTGAACCGCGCAAAAACCTTATTCGCGCAGTAAAAACATTCATTGAATTTACAAAGAAAAATAATATTAATGATATGGTGTTTATCCTTGGCGGAGGTCATTGGGAGGGATTTATCGAACGTATGGAGGCTGAGGTTCCGGATTTTGATAAATACAGAAATATTATTCTAAAGGCAGGATATATCAATGACGAAGACCTTGCGCCGCTTTATTCGGGTGCAGAATGGTTTGTTTACACCTCTGAATACGAAGGATTCGGTCTGCCTCCTCTGGAAGCAATGAGCTGCGGATGCCCTGTTATCACATCAAATAACTCATCTTTACCTGAAGTTGTCGGAGACGCAGGTATTATGATTGATTTTGACAGTGATGAACAGCATATCAAGGCTTATGAAAAATATTATTTTGACAAAGAATACCGAGAAAACAATATTTTGAAAGGACTCGAACGTACAAAAGCTTTTTCATGGAAAAAATGTGCTTCAAAAATGATTGAATGTATGTCTAAAGCGGCAAAACAAGAATCGGCAAAAATTTAAACAAATAATAAACTTTACACTTTTCGTAATGCTTTATTTTCATAACAGTAATTTTTCCGAATCGAATTTTCTTTTCACAAGATAACAGAGGCACGTCTGAAAACATATTGATAAGTTCGCGCTTACCTTTCAGATACCGTTTTCTTATACTTTCTGACAAATCTGAATTTATTGTTTTTACGATATTTTCCAATACTTGACGCTTAATCTTACGTTTAAAAAACATCGTTTTCGCGTCATCCAAAGAAACGCCAAACTTTGATAAATTATCAGCAATAGCTTGCGCGCACTCATTATCGCCGAGTTGGCAGGCAGAATTCCCATACTCATCAGAATTTCCGCTCGACATACCAATCCATCTGTAAGATGTGAAGTTAAGCGGAACCAAAACTCCTTTTGCTCCTGATAAAATTAATCTTAAAACAAAATCGTAATCGCCCGAAGAACGATATTTTTCATCAAACTTAACAAGTTCGGTTTTGGTAAACATTGACTGGTGACTGAATGGCATTCTTAAGAAAAAAGTTTCCATTGAAGGGAAAAAATAAGTAAGAAACTTGTCATTTTCATCAAGATATTTGGCAGGAGCATAAGAAAAATCGGCATTATTTTCTTCCAAAGCCTTAACACTCTCCTCAACAGCATGACTATCATGCCAGAAATCATCGGAATTTAAGAATACAATATACTTGCCGTTTGCATGCGATACACCTTTATTCATCGCATTATAAATTCCGTTATCGGGTTGGGAAAAAACTTTCAAATTCGGATAATCTTTAAAAATTTCAAGAGTACCGTCTGTAGAAGCTCCGTCGATAATCAAATGTTCTATATTTTCGTAAGTCTGATTTTTAACACTTTCTATCATTTGACGAACATAAGCTTCACGTCCGCTGTTTATTAAATTATATGTAATTGTTACTACAGTGATTAAAGGTTTAGATATTAACTTTTTCATTACTTATATTTTCATCAATATTTATAAATTGCTTCCAAAAATTATAATCGTATTTCAAAAACGCATGACAACCGAATGGCAGTTGATTATTATTCATTCTGTATAACCGTTCCGGCAGAACCTCAAACGAGAATTTCATACCGACATTATAATCTGCAAGTTTAAAATCAGATTTAATCTTTTTAAAACATTTTACTACAACCAAATCTTCATATACATTATGAAAATAATATTTAACAGAATTCTTTTTAAATAAAAAATGTTTAAGTACTTTAAAAATTTTCTTCCTATTTTGACCGTAATCCTTGTATATTTCCGAAAAAGTCTGTACTTTCAGGTTATTAAAATCACCTGAGTCAAATAAAGACAATATTTCAATAAACGATGAAATTTTTCTTAATGAAAAACCGCCATTGCCTGCAACATTCTTGATTGCAGAAGTTTCATCCGCATTATCAAAACCCTCAAACCACGGAGCACCGATGTAATCATATTCGCAATTACACCAGTATTCCAATTCATCACGAAATACCCAGGCATCAAGTTGATAAATAAGCATGTAATCAAACGCATCAAATCTTTTATAAAAATCAACAGATAACATTAATTTGCAATATGATTTTATGCTGTCAAAAAATTCGGACGAAAACCTTTCGATTGAGAAATTACTGTTAAAACCAATCATAATATCCTGATATTCACTCATATCCAATCCTTCAGGACAAACAAATACAAACTTGTATCGCGACAAAACTTTTGCAGCCTGAATAAGTGAAGCGCGTTCGCTATCCAAGATTTGTTTTTTATAAACAGGTACTACGATTACAGCAGAAGTCATTTTATAAACTCCTGAAATAATCGTTTATTGCATCTTCAATAGACGCAAAATCATCATCAGACATATTATAAAATAACGGCAATCTTACCAATGTATCACCGACTTTATCGGTTACAGGCATCTCAAAAGGAGTTTTACAATATTTTATTCCTGCCGGAGCAGAATGCAGCGGAATATAGTGAAACACACATGAAATACCACGATTTTTCATATAATTTATAAAATCGGTTCTTTTTTGCAAATCTTTAAACAAAATATAATACATGTGTGCATTATGACAACAATTATCAGGAATAAACGGTCTTTCAATTATATTGTCGTATTGTGCAAACAATTTATCATATCGTTTCCATATTTCAAGACGTCTTTTATTGATTGTATCCATATTTTCCAACTGTGGTAAAAGAAACGCCGCTATCATATCGGAAGGCAAATATGAAGATCCGATATCCACCCATGTATATTTATCCACCTGTCCGCGGAAAAATTTTGAACGATTTGTACCTTTTTCACGAATAATTTCGGCTCTTTCGATATATTTATCATTATTTATAACAATAGCCCCACCTTCGCCGCTAATAATGTTTTTTGTTTCATGAAAAGAAAAACATCCTATATCACCAATAGTACCGAGAGGTTTCCCTTTATAAAAACTTCCGACAGCCTGAGCGGCATCCTCAACAACAGCAAGGTTATGTTTTCGGGCAATTTCCATAATTTTATCCATCTCGCATGCAACACCGGCATAATGAACAACAAAAATCGCTTTTGTCTTATCTGTAATCGCACGCTCAATAAGATTTTCGTCAATATTTTTCGTATCTTGTCTTATATCAATGAACACAGGTTTTGCCCCCCCCTCCACACCTCTGAGCACGACTGCGTTCGCTGTAGATACAAAAGTATATGAAGGCATGATGACTTCATCGCCTGATTTAAGATTAAGTAAAATTGCTGCCATTTCCAATGCTGCAGTACAAGAATGAGTTAACAAAACTTTTTTACAATTCAATTTATGTTCCAAAAACTCGCTGCATTTTTTTGAAAATCCTCCATCTCCACGAATTATACCGTTTTCAATTGCAGTTTTAATATTTTCCAGCTCATTACTTATGGTGAAAGGTTTATTAAAAGGTACCGACATTATTTCTCTCCTACAACTCGCATTTTATTTTAAATTCTTCAAAATACTCTTGCCTTAATGTCAACAGTTTATCAATAACATCATATATAGAATCCGATTTCATCAATATATTTTGCGTACATAAAGTATAATATATATACAAACTCTTCAATAGTTCTTGAATTTTTTCTGCGTGATATTTTCATATAGTCTTTTGTAAATCCCCACCCTGCGTAGCTTGGACCGCCAAAAACGTGAACTTCTTTTCCTGCCATTACAGCTTCAAAACCAAGCATTGACGAACAAACATATACTTTATCGACAATTTCCAATAACGAATATGGATTAATAGCAATATTAACCGGATATATATTATCAGATTGTTTTATATCATGATAATAGGAACCGCTAAGCCCACCTCTGCGTCCTGAAACTTGTTCAGGATGAGTTTTAATAATTATGTCAGCATCGGGATTTTCGTCAATTGCTTGTTTCAACATCTTACTAAAGACTTTATCATCGGCTCCGGCTCTGTATATAGAAGAATCTGAAGTTGCCTGTTCTATCACTAGAACTTTCTTTTTGCCATCAGTACCTATTTCTGGTCTATATATCGGTTGATGATTATATTTCGTAAGCTTATTTTTGACCAATAATTCAATTAAATGTTTAGCTTCTTCTTTTTGGCTATCAGTTATTATCAGATTTTTATCATTTAACATCATTTCTAATCTTGATGGACTATGTACATCAAAATGAAAGCCCAAATCATCCAAAAACATACTTCTCGGATACTCATATTTTATGTTTGCAACTTTTTCATTATGCATGGTTATGCTTCTCAAAAAAGCTTCTTCAATAAATATAACCGGTACATTCCTATGTTTAAAAAATAAGTTAATATTATTTTTAATATTATTGAATCCGAAAGCAATTAAACATTTTAGCTTAGAATAATTTATTTCTTTGGAACTTTCTGTTCCATAGAGGATGCTATCTTTCAAAATAGGTTTAATCATAAATAATCTGCTATATAAATCAGATACATTGCATGATATGAAAACATTTTTATTTATATTAATAATTTCATTAAAATTTAAAGGAGCTTTCATTCTTTTATTTTTAATATAATTTATAAAAATATTATATTTTAATTCTCTAAAGTCCACATTTTTACATCTTATTAAGTCTATTATTTTCTGGATTACACTAATTCTCATTTTATACTATCCTTATTATTTCACACTTCCTACCAGCCAAAACAGTTATTTCTTCCCCTAAATCCTCATAGGTTTCCATAACCTCAAGATTACAGAAATCAAAAAGTTCTTTGTACTCTTCAACATTTCGGTAATGCCAATAAAAGGAATTATCTTTTTCTGCGGTATTTTCAACAACAAAAAACAAGGCGTCTTCCGAAGAAATTCGTTTCAATTCATTTACACAATTTTGTAATTGGTTTTTATTAACAATTCCGCCCAATACTAAACTTACAAAAACCAAATCAACTGAATTATCTGGTAAATTTATCCTAAAATTATCAAATACCTGATATTCAACATTTTGAAGCTTTGGAGCATAGCTGATTAATTTTTTTATCGGATCGATACCAACAACTTTTTCTTTTACTAATTTTGAAAGCATTGGTTCAAACCTTCCTGCTCCACATCCAAAATCTACTGCAATTTTTTCTTCACCTGTCAGACATTTGTTTAAAGCTCTCAGATAAATTTGTTCCTGAAAATTATCAACTTTACCCAATTCTTTATTAGAATGTGCCATATTATACACTGAACGTTTTCCGAATTGTCCTGCTCTTTTTTGCCAGAATTGAATAGTACTGTCTTTATCTGAAAAAACTTTATCCCAGAGTGATTTTAAATAACTGTCTTCAAAGAATTTTTGGGAATTTTCGATATTTGCACATTTTACGTCAGCCGCATAATTAATAAATTCTTCAAAATTGTAATCTTTAATTTTATTAGTATCAAAAATTACAGTATCTTTTTCATTGAGATGTTTAAAAGTAGTAATATCCGATTTTATAAAAACTTTAGTACCCAATGCCAGTGAGGCAAAAGTATTTCCCAGGCCTTGCTGACGATTTTGATTTAGAATTAAAACATCATTTTGTGCAAGATGATT
>CAOJDT010000026.1 GCA_948433295.1 uncultured bacterium | reverse complement strand
GAAACCGCGAATCATTCCGTCATTGCGGGCTTGACCCGCAATCGCAGAGTCGCTGCGGGTGAGGGTTTCACTTTAGCCGAGGTATTAATCACCCTCGGCATAATTGGAATAGTAGCGGCTATGACTGTGCCGACTTTGGTTGAAAATTATCAGAAACGAGTTGTTGAAACGAGACTTGAAAAATTCTATTCAACAATAAACCAAGCTGTACGTATGGCGGAAGTAGAATATGGCGATAAAAAGATTTGGTTTGAGGATTTAAGGGGTGCAAATATTGATGATACGGGTAAGCCTATTGCAGGTTCGTCTAATGCCGAGAAATGGTTTAATAAATATTTGGCTCCGCATTTAAAAATCGTTAAGACAGAACTTTTATCAGATGGAACTTTTATTGTATATTTTCCCGATGGTAGTGCTATAAGGCAATTTCAACTTGGTACTACCAGGGATTGGTTGTTTTATCCAAATCGAGCAGACAAATGTATGGAAAAATTCGGCATTAATGCTGATGGAAATTGGGCTTCAGTAGGTAAATGTTCCTTTGCGTTTAATTTTATGCCGACTGCCAATAATTCACTATGGAAATATCATTATAATAAAGGTTTTGAACCTTGGAAATATGCTTGGAACGGTAAAAGAGAATCTCTTTACAATAATTGTAAGCGTACTACCAGTACTAATGAATCGTGTGCCGCATTGATACAATATGATGGTTGGAAAATAGGATCGGATTATCCTCAGAAATTATATTATTAGTTGTTTAATTAAAAATAAGTTAATTAAAATTATTAAGAAAAATTTACAAAAAGTCTGAAAGTTGCTTAAATTCAGATTTTTTGTCATGCAAGTAAATATTGATACTGTGCCGTTATTAGAAAAACAATCAATAAGATTAATTCTAAAAACGCATGGAAACTCAATAAAATCGCTTGCATTCAAATATTTTGCAAGTATTATTATTATATACCCTTAAAAAGGGTGTACTATGCACATGTAAAAATTTAGTCTGGAACCCTTTTGTAACAAAACTTTCGGGTAAAAGATTACAAATAAAAACAAGCCGAAAAAAGAGGAAAATATGTCAAAAGACGTTATCGAAATAGAAGGTACTATACTGGAATCCATGCCGAATGCAATGTTTAGAGTGAAACTCGAAAATGACCATGAAATTCTGGCTCACATTTCAGGAAAAATCAGAAAAAACTTTATCAGAATCTTACCGGGTGATCGCGTAAAAGTAGAAATGACCCCGTATGATTTGAGCAGAGGCAGAATTACCTTCAGGCTTAAGTAATAAAAGAATCTCACGAACACATAAATATAAAGGAAAAGAAAATGAAAGTAAGATCATCAGTAAAACCAATTTGCGATAAATGCAAAGTTATCAAAAGAAAAGGCAGAGTTGCCGTAATTTGTGAAAACCCTAAACACAAACAAAGACAAGGTTAGTTTTTCGGTAGGGCGATGACGAGCGATAGCGAGACAAGCCCGTAACATCCGTAGCTCCGGTTGAGCGGGGCAAATTTGAAAAATTTGTAAAGCGAAAGCAAGGAGCAGGATAGCCGAATAAACTAATATTTGATTTTGGCTTCAAGTTGCCAATAATTCAAAACTTACAAAACTAAACCGTGGAACTTGCGCACACAATCAGTAAGTGGAGAGGAAGTATTTAACCCTCTTACCCAAAAAAATCTAACAACAAGAAAAGGAGAAAATTAAACAATGGCAAGATTAGCAGGGGTAGATTTACCTCGTAACAAAAGAATGGAAATAGCATTAACCTATATCTACGGAATAGGACCTACAAGAAGCAAAAAAATTCTTGCAGCTACAGGTATTTCACCTGATTTAAGAACAGATGACTTAACAGAAGAAGATATTAAAAGTTTGCGTAACGAATTAGCAAACTACCACATTGAAGGTGACTTGAGACGTGAAGTAACAATGCACATCAAACGTCTTCAAGAAATCGGTTCATACAGAGGTATGAGACATAAACGCAACCTTCCTTGCAGAGGTCAAAGAACTAAGACTAACGCAAGAACACGCCGTGGTAAGAAAAACGGCGCAGTTGCTAAGAAGAAATAATGCGTAAGCCGCTGTGCTGGCACACGGGAGTGTGACGGGCAGGCAGATGAAGCAATAATTCAAGACGCGTTAGCCGCGTGAAGCGGACAAACCTAATAACTTAAACAAAAGTAAAAGATAAAGGAAATAAAAATGGCAAGACCACAAAAAACTAAGAAAAAAGAAAAGAAAAATGTATTGCAAGGTGTTGTACATATTCAATCAACCTTCAACAATACAATCGTAACTTCTACCGATACTCAAGGTAATGCTATTGCTTGGGCAACAGCAGGTGCCAGCGGTTTCAAAGGTGCAAGAAAAGGTACTCCGTTCGCAGCTCAATCAGCAGCAGAACAAGTAGCTAAAAAATCAATCGACCAAGGTATGAAAAAAGTTGAAGTTCATATCAAAGGACCGGGCTCAGGCAGAGAAACTGCTATCAGAGCTATCCAGGCTGCAGGTTTGGAAATTACTCTTATCAAAGACGTAACTCCAATTCCTCACAACGGATGTCGTCCGCCTAAAAAACGTAGAGTGTAACGGATTTTCGGTAGAGTGAGGACGAAGTCCGAAACTCGTAACATCCGTGGCTCCGATTGAACGAAGCAAATTTGATAAAATTTGCAAAGTGAAAGCAAGGAGCAGGATAGCCGAATAATCCAAGACTCAAACCAGATATAAAAAGTAACAAAGCGGGGGCTTGCTGAAAGCCAATAAAGCAAACCATAGACGCCCCGCACAACCAAAAGGAGAAAATTAAAAATGGCAAGATATACAGGTCCAAGTAATAAATTATTCAGAAATAAAAAAGTTAAAGATTTGTCTAACAGAAAATTAACTTCTTCAATGAGACAAACTGCTTCAGGTCAACACGGCGCTGTAAGAAAAAAACTTTCTGAATATGCAATTCACTTAGCAGAAAAACAAAAAATCAGATTCACATATATCGTAAGCGAAAAACAATTCGCAAAATACTACAACGAAGCTGCAAGAAGAAAAGGTGTTACAGGTACTATCCTTTTACAATTGTTGGAATCAAGACTTGATAACGTACTTTACAGAGCCGGCTTAGGTATTACTCGTAAACAATCAAGACAAATCGTTAACCACGGTCATGTTCTTGTTAATGGTAAAAAAGTAGATATTCCATCATACTTAGTAAAATCAGGTGATGTTATCACTATTAAATCTAAGAGTGCAGCATTCTTGAAATCAGTAACCGAAATGATTGATATGGCTTGCGCTCCTGCATGGATGACTATTGATAAAGAAGCTTTGAAAATCACTTTCGATAGAATTCCTGAAAGAGAAGAATTAGATCCTGAAATTAAAGAACAACTCGTAATTGAATATTACTCTAAGTAGCGCGAGTGAGCTGAGGGCAAGGACTCCGTTGAGCCGATTGAGTATCGGCGAAATGGAGGTGAATCCGAAGACCCATTAAACGCGAACGAGCAAGATGCGGATTTTGCTTAAATCCAAATCCAAACGGAGAAATCCAAAATAGTTATTTAAAAACTAGGAGAAAAAAAGAATGGAATTAAAAATTAAATGCGTTAATACAACGACAAGTTCAGACGGTTCACAATACGGTAAGTTTGTAATCGAACCTTTGGCAAAAGGCTTCGGTACAACTATCGGTAACTCTTTGAGACGTGTATTGTTATCAAGCCTCGAAGGAACTGCCGTTACATCTGCTAGAATTGAAGGTATTACACACGAATACACTGCAATTCCGGGTGTTTTGGAAGACGTTATCGACGTTATGTTGAACTTGAAAGGCTTGGTTGTAAAAACCGATTCTAAAGAAGCACAGCATTTGAGAATTGATGTAGACAAAGCCGGTGCTGTTCTCGCAAGTGATATTCAATTACCTGCAGGTGTAAAAGTTGTTAACCCTGACTGGTTAATTTGTACAGTTGCCGAAGGCGGAAGCTTCCACGCTGATATCATCGTTGAAACAGGCAAAGGTTACGTTGCTCACGACGTTCCTCGCGATTCAAAAGGTATTTCAATCGATGTGTTGCCTATCGACGCAACATTTATGCCAATCAAAAGAGTTAGCTACAATGTAGAAAATACTCGTGTAGGCGACTCAATTGATTTCGATAAATTGACTTTGGAAATCTGGTCAAATGGTTCAATCGAAGTAACAACAGCATTGAGCCAAGCTTCTAACTTACTCATCGATCACTTTATGCAAATTTCAGCAATCACAGGTCAGCCTGTAGTTGCACCTGCAGCAGTAATCGAAGAAGATGTTGAAGACGACGCAAGCGTTCCAACAATGACTATCGAAGAATTGGAACTTTCAGTAAGAGCATATAACTGCTTGAAACGTGCAAGTATCAATTCAATGGCAGAATTACTTAAAAAATCAGAACATGATTTGTTGAATATTAAAAACTTTGGCAAAAAATCTTCTGACGAAGTAATCGAAAGACTTCATCATTTCGGTTTAGACCTCGCTCCAAACCCTGAAATCGAAGAAGAAGTATAGCATCAGCCGGTGTGAAGCCGCAGAGCAGGCACACGTGAGTGTGACTGGCAGGCGGCAGAACATAACGATACCGCCGTTGCGACAGAAGCGAAAGCGAATGGAGCGGACAAATCTATGATTTGACAGGCGGAAAAGATAAAAGAATTAAATTAATACTAAAATATAAAGGACAAAAAAATGAGACACCAAACTAAAAAACATACGCTCGGAAAGGCAAAAGACCAACGTGATGCACTTTTGCGTTCTTTAGCGACTGAACTTTTTGTACACGGTGAAATCAAAACAACTATGGCTCGTGCAAAAGCATTGAAACCATACGCTGAAGAAATTATCACCCTTGCAAAAAAAGGCGATCTTCACGCAATTCGCCAGGCTGCAAGACATATTTACAATAAAGAAACAGGTAAATATATTGACCTTGCAACCGGAGAAGTTTTTGAAGCTCCTGCAGCAGATAAAAAATTGGCACGTCAAACCGTGTTGAGACAATTATTTGTTGTAATCGGTAAAAAATATTCTGAACGCAAAGGCGGATATACAAGAATATTCAGATTACCTCCAAGACGCGGAGATGCTTCTGAAATGGCTTTAATCCAATTGGTATAAGCTATGCGTTATGCCTTAAAGGTTCAATATATCGGGAAAAATTACGCAGGAAGTCAAATTCAATTTGAAAACGGCGAAGAAATAGAAACCCCGACAATACAAGGAGAACTTGAAAAGGCCTTAAGAACATTGATAAGCGGCAAATCTGCCGCAAATAACAAAAGACCGATAAAAACAGTCTTTTCCGGAAGAACCGACAGAGGTGTAAATTCATCGGGTCAGGTTGTTCATTTCGATACAGATAAAACGATTGTTGCTTCAAAGTTTGTCTATTCATTGAATGAAATCCTTCCCGATGACATATCTGTCACAGACCTGAAAGTAGTCGACAAGAATTTTCATGCCCAAAAATCGGCAAAAAGACGTCATTACAGATTTGAATTTATAAATCGTAAATGCAAAAATGCTTTTGATGGCGATTTGATGAGAATTAAGTATGAAATTAATCTCGAAAGAATGCAGAATTCTTTGAATTATCTTCTTGGCGAACATGATTTTTCAAGTTTTAAAAGTTCCGGTACGCTTAACCCGAGCACAGTCTGTTTTATCGAAAAAGCCGAATGCAGGAGAGTCGGCGACCGCGTTGTGATTGATATTGTAGGAAACAGATTTCTGTACAATATGGTAAGAACAATCGTTGGAACCCTTCTTGAAATAGAAGGACATAACCTGCCGTCAAGTCATATGAAAGATGTTCTTGACGCAAAAGACCGGCGTAAGGCAGGTCAAACAGTCAATCCATACGGTTTGACACTAATAGAAGTAATTTACTAAATAAAAATAAACGGAGACAAAGAATGAAAACATATTCAGCTAAACCTCTGGAAGTTGAAAGAAAATGGTATCTGATTGATGCTGAAGACGAAATCCTCGGCAGATTAGCAGTCAGAATCGCTAACATTTTAAGAGGTAAAAACAAACCTGAATACACTCCAAACGTTGATACAGGCGATTTCGTTATCGTTATCAACGCTGATAAAGTTCGTGTAACAGGTAATAAAGAAACTGATAAAATTTACTACCACCACACAGGTTATCCGGGTGGTTTGAAATCAGCAAGTTTCAAAGAATTAATGGAAAAAGACGGCACTTTAGCACTTGAAAAAGCTGTTAAAGGTATGTTACAACACAACACTCTTGGAGCACAACAATTAACAAAATTGAAAATTTATGCAGGCGCTGAACACCCTCACGCTGCACAAAAACCAATCGTGTTGGAAAAGGAGGCTAAATAATGGCAGATAAAGAAATTATGGCAACAGGCCGCAGAAAAACCTCTATCGCAGTTGTAAAATTAGTTAAAGGTAAAGGCAGAATTTTTGTTAACGGTAAAACTTTGAAAAACTATATCGGTAACAGACCTGCAATTGAAATGTTAGTATACAGACCATTGGTTCTTACAGATAACCAAGAAAAATACGATGTAAGAGTAAAAGCAGTAGGCGGCGGTGTTGTTGCTCAATGCGGCGCTATCAGACATGGTATTTCAAGAGCTTTGGTAAAAGCTAACGAAGAATACAAAAACGTATTGAGACTTGAAGGTCTTTTAACTCGTGACCCACGCGTTAAAGAACGTAAAAAATACGGTAGAAAAAGAGCAAGAAAACGCTTCCAATTCTCAAAACGTTAATCTTTATTGTTCAAACAAATATATTCAAAACCGTTCTCAAAAGAGGACGGTTTTTTGCTGTTTTGGATAAAAATTTTTGTTAAAGATACCTTTATACGAGCTAAGTCCTGCAAAATATGTTCAAAGATGTTTTAGTATTTGTTGTATAATTAAACTATGAGAAAACTTGTGGAAAAGGCCAGAATTCAACACCATTTAACAAAAGAAGAAATTGTTTTGTTACTAAATAATGCTGATATAAACGATGACCTTTTTAAAGCTGCAGATGATGTACGTCGTGAATTTGTGGGTGATGAAGTTCACTTAAGAGCATTGATTGAGTTTTCGAATTATTGCAGATGTAACTGTAAGTATTGTGGAATTCGAGCGGAAAATAAACTTGCAGAACGCTACAGGCTTAAACGTGAAGAAATTATCAATTACGCGCGAAAAGCAGTAGATTTTGGCTACAAAACCATTGTAATGCAATCAGGCGAGGATTTAACATTTAGTACCGAATATCTTACTCAAATCATTCGTGAGATTAAAACCCTTAATGTTGCCCTAACTTTGAGTATCGGTGAACGTTCTTATGAAGAGTATAAAATTCTTAAAGACGCAGGCGCAGACAGGTTTTTACTTAGAATTGAAACTACTGATAAAATTTTATATGAAAAAATGCATCCGAAATCTGATTTTGAAAATCGTAAAAAATGTCTTTATAATTTGAAAAAACTTGGTTTTGAAACAGGTTCCGGTTGTCTTGTAGGCTTGCCCGAACAAACTTTGGAATCGCTTGCCGATGATATTTTATTTTTTAAGGAACTTGATGCTGATATGATTGGAATAGGTCCTTTTATTCCGCATCCTCAAACCCCTTTAAAAGACGTGCCGCATGGAAGCTTTGAACTGGCACTGAAAGTTATGGCGATTACACGCCTCTTATTGCCTGATATTAATATTCCCGCAACCACTGCAATGGAAACTATTAATCCAAACGGGCGATTTATAGCGCTCAAAAGTGGTGCTAATGTTGTTATGCCAAATGTTACGGGGGGGGATTACTGTGAAAAGTACGAAATTTATCCGAATAAAGCTGCAGTGGATTATTCGGAACTAACACGAAAATTGCAGGAAGCAGGCAGAAATGTTTCTCAAGAAAAAGGGTTCAGAAAGAAAGGTTAAATAATGAAAATTGCAGAAAATTTATTGGAAATAATCGGAAATACTCCGCTTGTAAAAATTAACAAACTTAATGATGGCGAATCTTTGATAGCAGTCAAAATTGAATCTAAAAACCCTGCCGGTTCTGTTAAAGACCGTCCTGCGCTTAATATGATTAAACAAGCAGAAGATGCGGGATTGATTAACAAAGATACAGTTATAATCGAACCCACAAGCGGTAATACTGGTATAGGTCTTGCAATGGTATGCGCAATCCGCGGTTACCGAATGATTCTTACAATGCCTGAGACTATGAGTCTTGAACGAAGGATGCTTTTGAAAGCATACGGTGCAGAACTCGTTCTTACCGAAGGTTCCAAAGGTATGCAGGGCGCGGTTGATAAAGCAGAAGAATTACACAGAGAAATAAAAAATTCCTTTATTCCTCAACAGTTCGCTAATCCTGCAAATCCGGAAGCTCATGTGAAAACTACAGCCGAAGAAATCTGGAATGATACAGACGGAAAAATTGATATTATAGTAGCAGGTGTCGGTACAGGAGGAACGATTTCAGGTATTGCAAAGGGTTTAAAAGCTAAAAATCGTCAAATCAAAGCTGTTGCGGTTGAACCTGAATCCTCGCAGGTACTAGCGGGAAAACAGGCAGGTGCACATAAAATTCAAGGAATCGGGGCAAATTTCGTTCCTGAAAATTTTGACAGAAGTTTAGTGGATGAAATTATTCCCGTCTCAAACGAAGATGCTATGGAGACCGCACGCAAACTTGCCGCACTGGAAGGAATCCTGTGCGGAATTTCTTCAGGTGCAGCTATGTATGCGGCAATTCAGCTTTCCAAACGCACTGAAAACAAAGGTAAATTAATCGTAGTAATTTTACCCGACAGCGGCGAAAGGTATCTTTCGAGCGAACTGTTTAGTAAATTAAGTCATTAACCGTTACATCCAGTGCTTTTGCAATTCTTTTCATTGTCAGAATGCTAGGATTTGCTTTACATTTTTCAATTGAACAAACAAATTGTTGGCTTAAATCAGCGAGTTCAGCAAGTTTCTCTTGCGAAAAACGTTTAATCGCTCTGAATTTTCGAATGTTTGTTGCAATAATTTCAAGTTCTTCTTTTTCTATCATAGTTAACCTCCATTATAAATTGATGCTAATAAAATTATTAGCGACTACAATTGAATAATTATCATCCATAGTTGATGGAAATTAACTCGAAGTTAAAAATGAACAAAAGAGTTTTATAATAAATATGAAATTTGTTTTTAAATAAAGAAATGTAACATATTTAAATGATACAGTATTAGTGACTGTTTTTTATATTTTAGTAATAACGCGTTGTTCTATTTTTATTTCTATAATATAATAATCCTATGAACAGACAAGATTTTATTAACGCAAAACGTATTGTATTTAAATTCGGAACAAATATTTTAAGAGGTGACGATGGTTTTGTATCGCTGCCGAGGATTTTTTCTTTTATTGAGGATATTTCTTCACTTGCAAGGGCAGGAAAAGAGGTCATTATTGTTACATCAGGTGCCGTTGGGCTGGGAAGAAAGCGTCTCGGGCTTGAAGGGACAAAAGGTACGGCCCTCAAACAGGCTTGCGCGGCTATAGGACAAAGCAAATTAATGTCGATTTATGAGAGCGGTTTCGACACATATAATCTCGTTGCGGCACAAATTCTTTTGACCGAAGACGATTTCGGTATAAGAACCCGATATTTGAGTCTTAGAACAACTTTGAATAAACTTCTTGAACTCGGTGCAATTCCTGTAATTAATCAAAATGATACAGTTTCAAATGTTGATATTGTTCCGCGTTATGAAAATATGCAGGTTTGTTTTTCTGATAATGATAAGCTTTCTGCCCTTGTTGCAAGCGAACTTGATGCAGATTTGCTGGTAATTCTTTCCGATGTTGACGGTTTGTTTAACGAAAACCCTAAAAATAATCCGAATGCAAAAATTATTCGTGAAGTTGACGAGGTTACCGAAGAAATCTGTGCGCTCGGAACCGACGCTTCAGAAGGCGGCAGAGGAGGAATGAGAACAAAGCTTGAAGCTGCACGCATGGTGACACGTTTTGGAGGAAAAGTCTTAATTGCTAACGGAAAAATTCCTTATATTATTAAAAAAATCTTTAACGGTGAGGATTACGGAACAATGTTCCTCCCGCAAAACGAAGGGCTTTCGGACAAAAAACGCTGGATTGGTTACGCTACAAACATTATTGGAAAAATTGTCGTAAATCAGGGTGCGAAAAAAGCTCTCTGCGATAAGGACAAAAGTCTTTTACCAATTGGCGTTGTCGATGTAATAAATAATTTCGATAAAGGCGATGTAGTTTCGATTGTCGATGAAGACGGAAACGAGTTTGCGCGCGGAATTGTGAACTATGACTCGGAATCATGTAAAATGGTTATGGGAAATCATTCAGATGATATTATGAAGATTTTAAACTTCAAAAATTACGACGCAATAATTACGCGTGACAATATTACAACGTTGTAATGTCTGCGGTGGTAAGGGTAAAGAGGTAATTATGGATTTTATAGAAATTGCAAAATCTGCGAAAAAAGCTTCATTGGAAATTGCAGATTTATCGACAGAGCTTAAAAATGAGGCATTGTTGAAAGTTGCTGATGCCGTTGACGCGCATAAAGAAGATATTTTTTCTGCAAATCGTGCGGATTTGGCAGAGGCGGAAAAACTTGTGGCGTGTGGTGAAATCAATAAATCGACTTTTAATCGTCTTAAACTCGATGAAAATAAAATGCGGGATATGATTCAGGGAATTCGTGATATAGCAAGGCTTGATGACCCTGTTAATAAAAAACTTTTTGTACGTGAACTTGATAAAGAGTTGACTTTGTATAAAGTTTCTTGTCCTATCGGGGTGTTGGGGATAATTTTTGAAGCGCGTCCCGATGTAATTTCGCAGATTTCTGCGCTTGCAATAAAATCCTCTAACGCAGTTATTTTAAAGGGCGGAAAAGAATCTAAAAATACAAACAGAACTATCCTGAGTGTGATAAATTCAGCGCTCGAAAAAGTCGAAGGTTTTCCAAAAAATGTATTAAATCAGGTTTTTTCGCGCGATGATGTAGCGGAAATGCTTAAATGCGATAAGTACATTAATCTTATAATTCCGCGCGGTGGCAACAGTTTGGTGAAGTTTATAAAAGAAAATACGAAAATTCCTGTACTTGGTCACGCAGACGGAATCTGTCATATTTTTGTGGATGAAAGTGCAAAACCGGCAATGGCGGAAAAAGTTGTTACAGATGCCAAAACCCAGTATCCGAGCGCTTGTAATGCTGTGGAAACTCTTTTAATTCATGAAAAATTCCCGTACCGCGAGGAGCTGTTAGCGGCTTTACAACTTGATGAGATAAAATTAGAATTTAATCCTGAAAACTGGGCTCACGAATACGGCGACAAAATTCTTTCGGTAAAAACCGTGAGCGGAGTCGATGAAGCGATAGAACACATTAATACTTACGGCTCAGGTCATACCGAAAGCATAATTACGACAAACCTTGAAAATGCAGAAAAGTTTATGAATAAAGTTGACTCTGCGGGTGTATATTTTAATGCCTCAACTCGATTTGCGGACGGGTTCAGATACGGATT
Source organism: uncultured bacterium (assembly GCA_948433295.1). GTDB lineage: Bacteria > Cyanobacteriota > Vampirovibrionia > Gastranaerophilales > Gastranaerophilaceae > Scatousia. The sequence continues at coordinate 11,979 of CAOJDT010000026.1, read as the reverse complement.
CGGCGCAGAGGTCGGAATTTCTACCAACAAAACCCATGCACGCGGACCAGTCGGTTTGGAAGGTTTGACTATATACAAATATAAATTAATAGGAAACGGTCATATTGTGGCGGATTATGCGAGCGGAGAGAAGCAGTTTCATCACAGAGACCTGACAATTTAGAAAAGAAAGCGTTAAGATTTATCTTCCTGATAATCATAACGCTTTTTCTCATAGTATTTATTATCCACTTTTAAACATGAGAACCTGAAACACCGGGTAGGGCAAAATCATATTTCGGCGTTGCCTCAATGGATTTTGCAGCCAGTTCAAGGTGACAGTTTAATGTAATTTCAACTAAGATTTAACCAGTTCAAGAACTTCTTTTCTCTTAACTTTTCTTGTTGCGGTTCTCGGTAAGGCTTTTTTCGTAATTATAATATTTACAGGGCGTTTGTATGGTGTAAGACGCGTTGAAAGCGTTTTTATATCCGCTCTGATAAGTTTTTCGAGTTCTTCTTCCGAATACTGTTCAACCATATAATCTTTCGGAACAACTACTGCCGCAATTTCTTATGTTCCGTCTTTTGAACCGAATGTTCTTGAAACTCCCAGTACGCAAACTTCGCTCAAGTATTCGCTTTTTTCAAGTACTGCTTCGACTTCTTCAGGGAAAACTTTCTTGCCGCCCGAAAGTACAATCATATTTTTGATTCTGCCTGTAATAAATATGTGACCGTCTTTGTCGATTTTTGCGATATCACCCGAATGAAGCCATCCGTCTTCATCAATAACGGTTTTTGTAAGTTCTTCCTGATTGTGATAGCCTTTCATAACCGCAGGACCTTTTACGAGCAATTCACCTGTTTCTTCGTCAATTTTTATATCAAAACTTTTGAGAGGTCTTCCAACTGACGCAAGTTCCTGACGTTTGTCAGTGTTGATTGATACTACAGGGCTGGCTTCCGATAATCCGTAACCTTGATAAATTTTGAGCCCGATTCTGTCAAAGAATTTTCCGACGTGAATGTCGAGCGGTGCGCCGCCTGATATACAGCCGATAAAGTGTCCGCCGAATTTGTCGTGAATTTTTTTGAACATTCGTTTTCTTATTGCGCTGCAAGGAATAAATTTTGCGGCGTGATACATTGATTTAAACGCAGCTTTTTCCGCAGGTGAAGCGTTATTCAATTCAGCTTCAATTGTTGTTTTCAAAAGTTTCAAAAATGCAGGAACAACGATCATAAAATTAATTTGTTTTTCACGCATTATACTCAAAATATCTTTTGGTTTAAGGCTTTGAGTGTAATAAATCGAATAGCCGAAATTCATAAATGTAGAAAACCCTACAGTCATTTCAAAAAGATGGTTCATAGGAAGAATCGAAAGAATTCTGCCATGTTCAAGCGAAAGGATTTCGTTAATAGCAATTTTTAAATCTTCGAGTTGTGAAAACATATTTGCAAAAGTGATTTCAACACCTTTAGGCGCACCTGTGGTTCCTGAAGTATATATGATGAAAACAGTTGATTTGGAACTTCTTTTACGCCATTTTTCGTCGAAATTGTTAGGAAGTTCGTAAATGCTTGTGTATTCGCTGTTATTTGAGGGTTCATCCATAACAAGAATCGTTTCAATTGATGTTATTGTTTCTTTTAAGGCGATTGCTGTTTCAAGATAATGCTGTGAAACGAGAATTACTTTAGGTTGGCAATCGGAAAGAATCGAATTAAGTTCGTATTTAGTAAGTTTAACGTCAAGCGGAACGGTTGTTGTTCCAGCAAGAATCGAAGCAAATACACAGGCTCCGTATTCAGGTTTGCTTTCAGAGAGAATCGCTACTTTTTCACCCTTTTCTACACTGGCGACATTAATAAGGTGCCACGCAAGTTTACGTGAAAGCAGTCCTATACCTTTGTAAGTAAATTCACGCCATCCGAGAGCATTTTTTAATCCCAAGGCTACCCTGTCGCTATAGTTATTTGTTCTGTCTTCCAGCAAAGAAAGAATGTTTCGTTCACGTAATCCCATAAACTCCCCTTATTCTAAGTATTTACATATTAAAAGATTATTATTTATAAGCCAAAAAGTCAAGTATATTAAAATTTTTGTATTATAATTAAGTGTATAAGTTTATGAGGAAGTGACAATGAAAAAAGTTTATATAGAAACAATGGGCTGCCAGATGAATAAATCAGATACCGAAAGAATGTTCGGTATGCTTGCTCATTTGGATTACGAAGAAACAAAAGAGCCTGCAAATGCAGATTTATTAATGATTAATACCTGTTCGATAAGACAGTTGAGCGAAGATAAAGCTTTCAGTATGCTCGGAACTTTCGGTAAATGGAAAAATGACGGTAAAAATATTAAAATCGGGCTTTGCGGATGTGTTGCACAGCAAAAAGCAAAAGAAGTTTTTAAGCGCGCGCCTTATGTTGATTTTGTTCTCGGAACCCACAAAATATATTCGCTTCCCGAAATTATTAAAGCCGTAAATAACGGTGAAAGAGTTTGTGAATGCGAAGAAACGCACGCTACGGAAGACGATAAAGCCGCACAATTTCCTATTAACCGCGTAAAATCAGTTAATGCATGGGTGTCAATTACCGAGGGATGTAACAATTTCTGTACATACTGTATTGTTCCTTATACACGCGGAAGAGAACGCTCCCGTCAACCCGAAATTATAATTAAAGAAGTTAAAGATGCGCTTGCTCAAGGATTTAAAGAAATTACGCTTCTCGGGCAAAATGTTGACAGTTACGGCAAAGATTTTAAGGAAAGAAATTACAGGCTTGCTGATCTTTTGAGAGAAATAAATTCTCTTGAAGGTAATTTCAGAATCCGTTTTGTAACCTCGTATCCTACCGATATTACAGATGAACTTATTAACACCGTGGTTGAATTGGATAAGGTATGCGAATACTTCCATATTCCTATGCAATCAGGTAACAGCGAAGTTTTAAAAGCCATGAACCGTCGTTATGACCGCGAAACTTACGCAAAAATAGTTAAAAAAGTTCGTGATATGGTGCCGGATGTTACGATTACCAGCGATTTTATCGCGGGTTTTCCGGGTGAAACAGAAGAGCAGTTCAAAGATACTCTAACCGCAATTGATGAGTTTGAACTCGATTACTCAAATGTCGCGGCGTATTCTCCTCGCGAAAAAACCGTTGCCGCAAAATGGGTTGACAAATATATTCCTGAAGACGTTAAAGATGAAAGATTCCAGCGTCTAAACGACAAGGTTAAAGAAAATTGCCTTAAATCAAATCTTAAATACGTAGGGCGACAAATGGAGATTCTTGTTGAAAGTTTCTATGAACGTAAAGGGCAGAAAATTAATACCGGAAAAACCAGAAATAACAAAACCGTTCACGTTCCTTTTGAAAAAGATTTGACGGGTGAATTTGTTAATGTGAAAATTACCGGTGCAAAAACATGGTATCTGAAAGGTGAGATAATATAAATAATTTCTATTTATGTTAAAATACTTTCAGACTAAAGATGAGGGATTATTAATGAAATTACACAATTCTTATACTAATACAATTGAGGAATTCACTCCTATTGACGGAAATAAAGTCAAAATGTACGTTTGCGGACCGACTGTTTACGATTTTGCACATCTCGGGCACGCAAGATGCTACATAACGTGGGATGTTTTGTACCGATATCTTAAGTTTAAAGGCTATGATGTAACCTACTGCCGTAACGTTACGGATGTTGATGACAAAATTCTTAAAAAAGCCGAAAAAGAAAATAAAACGCCCGAAGAAGTTTCACAATTCTGGTATAAACAATTTGAAAATTCAATGGGAGCTTTAAATACTTTAAAGCCTGATGTTGAGCCTTTTGCGACAAAAACACTCGGCGAAATGATTTCAATTGTGAAAGATTTAATCAAAAACGGTTATGCTTACGAAGCCGACGGTGATGTGTATTTCAGGGTTAAAAAATTCCCTCAATACGGCTATCTCTCAAAACAGCCGATTGACCAGCTTGAAAGCGGTGCGAGAATTGAAGTTGGTGATTTGAAAGAAGACCCGCTCGATTTTGCTTTGTGGAAAAAAGATGAAAAATTCGGTTATAAAAGCCCATGGGGCGTAGGTCGTCCCGGATGGCACATCGAATGTTCCGCTATGAGTCGCAAATATCTCGGAAAAACCATTGATATTCACGCAGGCGGTGCGGACTTAATCTTCCCTCACCACGAAAACGAAATTGCGCAATCAGAATGCGCTAACGGATGTAAGTTTGTTAATTATTGGCTTCACAACGGTTTTGTAACTATTAATAAAGAAAAAATGTCAAAATCTCTCGGTAATTTCCTCACAATCGACGATTTGCTGAAAAAATATGACGCAAATACAATTCGTTTCTTTATTTTGACAAATCATTACAGAATGCCTGTAGAATTTTCTGACGAGGCGCTTTCTTCCGCTCAGGCAGGCGTAAAAAGAATGCTTAATGCTAAGCGTACAAAAATTAATGAAGAACTTGATATTACTAAAACTGATGAATATGTAAAGTTTGTAGAGGCAATGGATGAGGATTTGAACACATCTAAGGCGCTTGCCGTGCTTTTTGAACTTGCAAATAAAGCAAATAAAGATGACAAAGACGCGTTTACGATTCTATTTAAACTTGCAGGCGTTCTCGGTTTCAGTTTTGAAAAGGCAACGCTTTCCGATGAGGAACTTTCTGCTGCTGTTAAACATGTTTCAGAACAACTCGGCAAAGATTTTTCTTCAATGGAAGAAATTATTGCATGCCGTAAAGAAGCCAGAGATGCCAAAAATTGGGATGTCGCGGATAAAATCAGGGTTGCACTTGATGAAGTTAATATTGTTGTAAAAGATTCCAAAGACGGAACAGTCTGGGAAGTTAAATAATTATTAAAAAGGGAACCGTTTAACGGTTCCCTTTTTATATCTAGGCATTTCTCTGAAAGAATCCTGCTATTTCTTTGTGCGGGAAGAATTTTACTATAGGACGTCCGTGCGGGCAGGTGTAAGGCATTTCTGTCGTGCGCCATTTTTTCACAATTTCCTGCATTTGCCAGGTTGAAAGTTTTTGACCTGCTTTCACTGCGGCTTTGCACGATGTTGTTATAAGTATTTTTTCTTCCAATCCGTCAATATCGCTTTCGATATTTGCAAGTATATCAGATAAAATATCCTGCGGATTTGTTTTTGCAATAAGTTGTGGAACTTTTCTGAAAATTAATTCCGTATCGCCAGTAAATTCTATACCGAATCCGAATTTCTCAAATTTATCAAGATTTTCTTTTATCAGTTCCGCCTCTGTTGCAGAAACGGTCTGGACATCCGATACGAATAAAAGTTGCGAAATTATATTTTTTTCAGATTTAAGTTTTTCGTAAATATATCTTTCTTCCGCTATATGTTGGTCAATAATTTCTAACCCGTCTTCTTTTTCTACCAGTATATATGTGTTTTTGTACTGTCCGATAATATTTTCTTCCGGTTCGGGTTCGGTTTCTATCGGTTTAAAAATCTGTTTTTGTTCGGGTTTGAGTATGGAACCGTCTGAAATTTCATCAAAAACAGTGTCTTTTATAAACATTTCATCAGAATCTTTGTTAAAAATTACAGCCTGTTCTATCGGTTTGAACTCAATAACGTTTTCTCTTTCATCATTGTCAATGAATCTTTCGGCAGGTCTGGAAAATGTCGGACGTGTCGGTTCAACGTGGTTTGAAAGTCCCGCAAGTATTCCTGTCATTATAAAGTTGAATATCATATTTGTATTTTTATAACGGACTTCTTTTTTTGTCGGGTGAACGTTTACGTCGACATCCGAGGGTGGAAGTTCAAGGTTAAGAACTACAAACGGGTATTTGTTACTTGAAATAAGGTTTTTATATGCCATATCAATAGATTTCATAAAAATAGGGCATTTTACGGTTCTGCCGTTGATATAAATATGAAAATCTTTTTTACTTGAACGAGTAAAATCAGGTGTACTTACATAGCCCGAAAGTTTCATTCCCGAAATGCTGTCGGTTTTTAAAACTTCTTTCAAATTATCGGTTACATTTGACGGAAAAAGTTCTTTCAGTGCATATTTCAATTCATTATTGCCTGAAGTTTTCAGTACGGTTTTTCCGTTCTTTTTCAATTCAAAAGATGCTTGTGGGTTTGCTATTGCAATTGATTGAACCAATTCCTGAATGTATGAAAATTCTGTGTTTGAATTTTTAAGAAATTTGAGGCGGGCGGGAATATTATAAAAAAGGTCTTTGATTTCCATAATTGTTCCGATAGCGCAGCCTGTTTCTACTTTTTTTACTTCGGAATTTTCGCATTTTACTTTTGTTCCTGTTTCAAAATCTTTTGTTCTGGTTGTGCAGGTTAATTTTGAAATTGAGATTATACTAGAAAGGGCTTCCCCCCTGAATCCGAGGGTATGGATATCAAACAAATCTTCATCCGTTGCAATTTTACTTGTTGCGTGTTTTGAGAACGCAAGCATTATATCATCGGGATGTATTCCGGAGCCGTTATCGGCAACTCTTATGTCGCGGCATTCGTTCGAAACTTCAACGCTGATTTTTGTTGCACCCGCGTCAACGGAGTTTTCCACAAGTTCTTTTACAACCGATGCAGGACGTTCGATTACTTCACCTGCCGCAATCTGGTTTATTAAATGTTTTGATAACTGTTTGATTCTAGCCATATTAACCGCCTATAAAATGTGAGAAGAAGAAGTGTTTAACGTGGTCAAATTGTGTAAGAACTACAACAACCGCGATAGATACGATTAAACCCAGAGTAACTTTATATAAATCTTTTATAATATGCTTATACATTTTCTTAGGCGATTCAAATCTTAAACGCTGATAAAGTGCGATTTCACGACCTGCAAGCAAACCTATGAATACCCACGTAGTTGACATCGGAACGTTATTTAAATTGATGAAATACAGCAGCAGGCAAGCATAAATTATATCGATAATCGTTGCAGAACGAGGGTCTGAAACATTTGTTTTCATCTTGACGATTTTCTGAATATCTCCGCCTCGCTGGTAGGTAAGCACTCCCAGAAATATCGTGAAACAAACAAGGACAAAGAGTAATTCCCAAACAGAAGCTTTTCTTGGCAGATAAACGAAAAGTTTTGCCGAGTCCTGTACAAGCCACTGTGACCAGATGAACGCTGTTGAACACCATTTTGCAACCATCCACCATTTTGAAATTTTTGCATCACCCGAACGTTTTTGTGTGTAATAAAAATATCTTTCCACAGGGCGTCCGATAATGTTATAAATAATTATCGCTGCAACAAATGCGATTACGTAACCGAGTACGGACTTTGTAAGCATCATCCAGATTACGGAGACGTCGCTTACCGAAAATACACTCAATACCAAGAATGTTGTTGCAACGGGGATTCCCCACCTTGTGAGTAATATAAGTATTATTGGCGGCAAAAGATAAACAAATGTAAATTGTTCGGTCACCGGTATTCTTGTCAAAAGTCCAAACGACATATCTCCGTCGTTTACTACCCAACCTGTGACTATTGTTATCGCAAGTACTATAACAGAAAACGCCCATAAATAATAAAAAGGCGTTTTTTTGTTCGCACTCAAAAAAGTTCCGAGCGTCTGTATTATATCGTTTGATACGCAGGCATACATTGAAAGCAAAAATCCCGCTATCATATAAAAATTACTTAAAGTGAAGTTTTCCAGGAACATACTCCCTCCATTCAATTTTACTCTACAACAAAAACAAATTCATCTAAATGTTTGATTACAAATTTGAAACATTTTTATAAGATGAAAGTGTGAAATTATATAAACCGCAGGATACGCGGCAGACTCGGAGGGATAGACGTGGCAAGACTTAAAACAAATACAAAATTAAAACCGTCAAAAAAAGCGGATTTGCAGGTAGTTAAACCTGTCAAAACCACAAAATACAGCGATATTGATTTAAATAACTGGAAAGATTATGACCATGTTAAAACCGATACATTGTGGGAATTCCCTTCAAGGCTCCGCGAAAACGGTCATTCTAACGAATATCACGGAAATTATATTCCGCAAATTGCGCAGCAACTTTATGAACGCTTTACTAAAAAGAACGACATTGTCCTTGATTTGTTCTTCGGTTCGGGAACTTCAGGTATTGAAGCCGTAAATATGGGCAGACGTTGTATAGGTGTTGAATTAAAAGAGGAGCTTGCGCAGCGTGTTTCGGAAAAATTTACTCCTAAACAAAGGGTTACTGATGTCAACGTAATTTGCGCTGATTCTGCATCAGAAGAAGTTAGGGATAAGATTCAGGACAGACTTGCTGTTATGGGCGAAGAAAAAGCGCAGCTTCTCATTCTTCATCCGCCTTATGACGATATTATCAAGTTCTCTGATAAAAAAGAAGACCTTTCAAATTGCGATACAACAGAAGAGTTTTACGATTTATTTGAAAAAGTTGCAAAAAACGGTTATGACATGCTCGAAAAAGGCAGATTTGCAGCATTAATCATCGGTGACAGCTACAAAAATTCTGAAGTTCAACCGCTCGGTTTTGAATGCATGGCTCGCATGATGAAATTAGGATTTAAATTAAAAGGTATTATAGTAAAAGATATTCAGGGCAACGAACGTGCAAAGGGAAGAACCGCAAACCTCTGGCGTTACAGAGCGCTCGCAGGCGGTTTTTATATCTTTAAGCACGAATACATAATGATTTTTCAAAAAGTAAAATAAAACTGAGAATTATTCCTACTTTACAAATTTAAATTACTGTTGTAAAATAACATTGTTAATAATATTTTGAACAGTAAGAAGAAAGGCGGTCAAGAATGGCTAAATTTGTATGTACGGTATGCGGTTGGTCTACAGAGGCAGACAAAGCTCCTGAAAGATGTCCTCTTTGCGGTGCAACTACTTTTAATGAAATCTCAGGCGGAGAAAAAGTTTACGCTTGCGAACATAAAGTAGGTGACGGCAAAGTTGAAGATAAAGAAGTTTTGGAAGGTTTAAGAGCACACTTTACAGGTGAATGCTGCGAAGTAGGTATGTATCTTGCTATGGCAAGAGTTGCTGAAAGAGAAGGCTATCCTGAAGTTGCAGAAGCTTATAAAAGATATGCTTTTGAAGAAGCAGAACACGCTTCAAAATTTGCTGAATTATTAGGCGAAGTTGTAACAGATTCAACTAAGAAAAACCTTGAATTACGTGCAGAAGCAGAACACGGTGCTTGCGAAGGTAAACTCGCTATTGCAAAACGTGCTAAAGAACTGGGCTACGATGCTATTCACGATACAGTTCACGAAATGGCTAAGGACGAAGCTCGTCACGGCAAAGGTTTTGACGGACTTTTGAAAAGATATTTTTCATAAATCTGTGATAAATATAAAAAATCCCTGACATTAAATCAGGGATTTTTTTATTATTCAGCTTCTTTTGTTATCATTTTGAATTTTGCTTGTAGACCTGTCAATACATCAAGAATTTTGCCGGAATTTTCTTTGGAATATGTCGATAATTCAAGTTTGTCATTTGTAAATATACCGGCAATTTTGTTTGCTGATACTAATTTTTGTATCGGACTATAGATGTCTTTTCCTTGTTTTGCGGGGATTGTGAATTTTGTGTTAATAATTGGGGTAATTTTTGTCATTTTTTATAATCCTTTCATACTGGTAACTACAAGTGTAATATAAATATTTTAAAAAAGCAAAAGAAAAACCACTTTTTGTTAAGAAAGTGGCGGGGAAAAGTTACGAAATTTTTTAAATAAGGAAATAAAGGAAAAAGGAATCAAATAAAATCTTTTATGAAATTCGTTCTAAGAGAAGATTTGGAACGATTTTTCAACGTTTTTGTCAATTACACCTTTTACAGCATCGTATTCTGTCTGAAGTGCACTGTGTTCGGTGTCGAGTTTTCTCAATTCAAGGTCGAATTTATTATCTTTAGCTTCCAAATCAGAGAGTTTGTTTTGATAATCTCTTTCGATTCTTGCGATTTCTCTTTCATCTTCAACTTCTTGAATTGAAGAGTCCGAATCAATTGATGTGGAAATGAATTTTCTGTCATTTACCGAGTAGTATTCAAGTAACAGATTGCCTTCGCGTAATTGTTTTTCAAACCATTTGTTGTCTTTAATGGTTTCAGCAGTATTTTGTTCTGTGTAATAGCCTGATTGAGCCATTTTTTGGAATATGTTGGTCAAATATTTTACATAAGCTGCATTTTCAGGATCGGCAGAAGTTTTGAGGTTGTTCAACGAATCTGAATCTCCGTAAAAACCTTCTGTCAAAGCTAATGCGTAGTCATACATTTCTCTTTGTTCTCTGGTAGTACCTTCGTAATTGAGAGCTTTTGTTTCTTTAGCACCTGTGTTCAAGTCGGTTAGAGTATAAGTTGCATAACCGCTGAACGCTCCGCCGCCAAATGATGTGTAACCGAAGTCGAGTCCGTGTTCGTCATCGCCGTAGTGCAAACCTACTGATGTAAGATATTTATCCCAAGCTTCGTGAATTCTTTGTTGTGCGAGCGCTTTGTCTTCATCACTTGCTCCGCCGTTATTTGTAACATCAATGTTAGCTTGTGAATAACCGAGAGCTGCTAAAAATTTGTTCAAATCACCGTTACCTGCTTCAAAAGCTTTTTTCTGAGCATCAGTTACCAATAATTTGCCTTCTTTATCGGTAACAACGTATTGCAAGCCGCATGCAACGGTATTATAACCTGTCATGAGTCCGTAAGAGATATCAGTGTATACTTCTGTTGCACCGTCAAAACCTGTTAATACAGTAAGTTTGGTAGCATCAAGAGCAGCAAGGTAATCTTTATTCGCCTGTTCTGTCTGTTGTGAAAGACGAATTTTAGAATATGAAATGTCCTGACCTGAATTTTCATTGTCAGTCATCCTTGCCGTTAAGCTAAGAAGTCTTGCTTGTGAAGCCGCCATTCCCATAGTGCTGTCGAATCCCTTTCGTTTATCGTAACTTATATTCTCTATTACGTCAGGTAAAACTCAAAACTTTAATCTTTTTTGGAAAATGTTAACTTTTGTAACGGGCATATATTCAATATAAGCAATTTTTAAATTTATATTTTGTTTATAAGAGTACGGGGAATTACAAAATTAAAAACACAAGGAGATTTAACATGGCAGGGGAAAGAACAACTCTTACTGATGCTCAAATTGCATCGCGTACAAATCATTATTTAGAAAAAATCGGCAAAGGAAAACCAAAAGCAAAAGGTACTAAAAGTAATCCTTATAAAGGTAAAGAAATTGTAGATTTGCTGAAAAATCGTAATAAAAAGAAAGCAGCACCAAAATCAAACTCAGAAGCAATTGCACAATTAAATGAACTGGCTAAAGCAGAAAATGCAAAAGCGGAAGCACCTAAAGCAGAAGCGAAAGCTCCGGTAACAAAAACTTTGACAAACGCAGAAGCTCATCAAATTCAACATAATATTCCGCAAGAACAAGCTGATAAGTTGAATCAATTAAAAGCTCAACTTGAAGCAGAAGAAAAAGCCAACGCGAATAAAAAAGTTGAAGTTAAACCTGAAACTAAGCCGGAAGCAAAGGTTGAAGCGCCAAAAGTAGATGCACCAAAGGCTGATGCTGCAAAAGTAAAATCTGAACCTAAAACATGGAAAAAATATTTTGCAGAACGCGGTATTGATTATACTCCTGAAAAATCAGGTGTAGTTGAAGCAGACAAACGCGCAGCAGAAGCTATTGCAAAAAATAATACTAAAGCAGAAGCGAAAGCTCCGGTAACAAAAACTTTGACAAACGCAGAAGCTCATCAAATTCAACATAATATTCCGCAAGAACAAGCTGATAAGTTGAATCAATTAAAAGCTCAACTTGAAGCAGAAGAAAAAGCCAACGCGAATAAAAAAGTTGAAGTTAAACCTGAAACTAAACCAGACCCAAAAGCGGAAGCAAAAGCAGACCCGAAAGCGGAAGCAAAAGCAGACCCGAAAGCGG
>CAOJDT010000025.1 GCA_948433295.1 uncultured bacterium | reverse complement strand
CCGGATAAAAAGACCAGTCACGAGTATTATTTACTTGAAGCTGCCTCAGCGCACTACCATCAGGAAAATAAACAATAAATGTACCGTCATATAAAGTTTCACGTTTAACGATTTTCAAATGCGGCGCTAAGTATTTATTAAACCATTTTTCTGCTTCGGAAGAACCTTCTATAGGGTTTCCGTCGTCATCTATTTGTGCACCTTGCAAATCCTCAAACCATATTTTTTTATCTCCATACTCGACTTCTGCCATCTTTACGGCTTGATTTATTGTTGAGTAGAATTTTTGTAACCTTGTTTCTACAACGTGTTTACGATAATTCTGAATCAACGTCGGCATTGTCATTGCCGCTACTATGCCTATAATACCTAAAGTGATTAAGACTTCTGCAAGAGTAAAACCCTCACCAGCAATGACGTTATCTACATTGTCATTCTGAAACGTGGACTGTTCCGTTTTACATGATTTGTTACTGTTCAGAATCTCCGTTTCTTTAAGAGATCCTGAATCAAGTTCAGGATGACATAATTGTTCATTCTCGTTTGCGTTTTTCAATTTCAAAAAGACATTTGTCTTTATATACGCTTTCAATTTTTTCGTGTAGTTTGTAATTAATTGTGCTAAGTGATTTCTACTTTTTTGTTCCAGGGTAGTGCTGCAACTCACCTCTGGAATTTCTCGTGCTTCCTGGCTTTCTAGTGTCAGAGAGCTGCGTCTACGACGCCCCCCCCCCCGAAAATGCAGTCATATCAATGGTTTTCATCATTTAAACCTCCTCATCATTGACATAGCTTTATTTAAAGCGTGTTTACCCATTTTTCCACCGAATCCGGGCATACCTTTTCCCATCATATCTTTGAAATCAGTCATGCCTTTCATCATCATACGCATTTGTTCAAACTGTTTTATAAACTGATTAATTTCCGCCAATTCCATGCCACAGCCTTTGGCAATTCTTTTTTTACGGCTTGTGTTAATTAAATCAGGATTTTCGCGCTCCTGAGGCGTCATACTCTGAATAAAAACTTCCATTCGTTTAAATTGTTTGTCACTTTCGTGAGAAAGTTTCTGTCTGTCGTCCTTGTTAATTTTTATACCCGGGAGCATTCCGAGAAGATTATCAACCGACCCGAACATTTTCATTTGTTTTTGCATGCCGAGAAAATCGTTGTATGAAAAACTTGATTTTCTCATTTTTTCTTCAAGCTTAGCGGCTTCTTTTTCGTCAAAAACTTCCTGAGCGCGTTCTACAAGAGAAACTATATCACCCATACCCAAAATTCGAGTTGCCATACGTTCGGGATAAAAATCTTCAAGCGCATTAAGTTTTTCACCCGTACCGGTGAGTTTAATCGGTTTACCCGTGCAGTAAGCCACACTCAACGCAGCCCCTCCGCGAGAGTCACCGTCGAGTTTTGTAAGAACCAGACCTGTCAAAGAAAGCTGAGCGTCAAAGTTTTCCGCTACATTTACAGCTTCCTGACCTGTCATGGAATCTATTACAAGTAATTTTTCCTGCGGATTAAAAATTCTGTCTATCAGAAGAAGTTCCGCCATCATATCCGTATCAATCTGCAATCTGCCCGCAGTATCGAGGATAAGAACATTAAAACCGTTTTCTTTTGCGTAGTTAATTGCACTTTGAACAATATTTTGAACATTTTTTTCATCTGCAATAGTAAATACTTCAACCCCGATTTCTTTACCAAGGGTTTGAAGCTGTGTAATTGCGGCAGGACGGTAAACGTCACATGCAACAAGAAGCGGATTTTTCCCTTCTTTTTTCAATTTTACGGCAAGCTTTGCAGAAGATGTGGTTTTACCCGAACCTTGAAGCCCGAGCATCATAATTAAAGACGGATATCCGGACAAATCGAGCGGTTTCAGTTCTTTACCCAGAAGATTTACTAATTCGTCATGGACAATTTTGACAAGCTGTTGTGAGGGGTCAACACCCTGAATAACGTTTTCGCCTTCGGCTTTATCTTTAATAGCAGAAATAAAGGATTTCACAACACGCAGATTAACATCAGCCTCAAGAAGAGCGCGGCGAATTTCGCGCATGGCTTCCTGCATATTTTCCTGCGTTAATTCTTGTCCTCTTGTTTTATGAATTATATCTTGTAATCTGTCGCTTAAATTGTCAAACATATATATATTATAACACGACAGTCGTTATTTAACAACTTAAAAAATTAATCGATTAAATCGTCGTCATCATCTTCAGCGATTTCAGCTTGTTGCTCCAGTTCTTTTTCAAGAAGTTTTTCTGCTTTTTCTTCTTCAAGCATTCTTTTAATTTCTTTATTTTGTCTACGTTCTTCAATTTTATTTTCAATAACTTATATTACAATAAACACAGGAACGGCAAACATATATCCTACAGCTTTGAAAAAATTCTGATCAGAGCCGTTTTCAAACTCTGGCTCGATAAAAGGGTTAACACCGTAATCTTCGCCAAATCCAAAGCTCGGATTGGCATTTCTGTTATTATTGTTCAAATTTTGTTTTAAATTAATGCTTGACTTGTATGGTGTTATGTTTTGAATTCTCATTAGTTTTTCCTTATTTGTAATGAATTATAAATCGTAAAGGAAAAATTATGCTACCTTCGTAATAAAATGTTTACATATTTTTACATGCCTGCGGAAATTTTCAAATTTTAAAAACATCGTAAAAATGAATGATTTAATTTTTCAAGTGCTCTGCTATATTAAAACCATACTCCTTAGAGACTAAGATACACATATCCCTAATCAACAGCTATGCACCTCAAAGTACATAGCTTTTTTTTTGCGGATTTTCGGTAGTGCGGAGCGAAGCGAGCCCGTAACGTCGCTAACTCCGAAATGAACAACTAAATTCCGTAAGGAATTTAATGTGAATGCAGGAGTGTCGACAGCCGAATAATCTGCAGAGTGAGGTGGCTGAGCCACTGCAATACTTTGGAACGATTCTCATATTTGCACTTAGCACGTTATTTACAATGCACACAAATTTATTTTCGCGTTTTGCTAATATGTTTTTAACACAACCGCAAAAGTGCTCCAGCCTCAGCTCACTCGCACAACCCGCGTAAAATGGGCTTAAATCCTCTGTAAAATATAGTTGGTTTGATTATTTGAGAATGTTACAATTTCATGAAATTCCTTAATATTTTGTCAATATTTAAGGGTTATCTGACTTAATATACAAGTATAAGTGTAAAAGGTTAAGTACTAATGAATTACTCTGTAACAGGTTACAATCCACATATAAATTACGGTAATTATCCTCTCAACAATAGTGTAGTTGCTCGTAACGTTGCATTTACCGGTCAACCTGACACAGTTTCATTAAGTTCTGATAATCAGACACAAGACAACAAAGCAGGCTTATCTAAAAATGCAAAATTAGGACTTGTAGCATTAGCTCTTGTGGGAATTGGCGCAGCTGTTTACATATTAAGCAGGGGTAGGGTCGGAAATAAATCAGTTCAAAAGTTGGCTGAACATATTGAATTTCAGCCTGCGAAAACTATAGAAGAAGCAAGAGCATTCGCAAAGGATAAACTTGGTGTTCAATATTTATATGAAGACAAAACAAATTTGGATATGATAAATACAGTTAATGAATGGTTGCATAAAGAAAAACTTATTCGTCAAAACAAAATAGTAGATTTTATTTATTTCACAGAAAAAGATTTAGAAAATCCTCTTGCAATAACTGACAAGGTTTTAATAAATGGAAAAGAATGTAACGCTTTACATGTAAATACTGCATACATCAATAGATTTGATGAAGTACTAGATAATGCCTTTAAGCCACATGGAGACATAAATTTATCTCAGTTAATACGAAAAAACGCTAAAAACCAATATGAAGTAACAAAACCAGAATATAATTGTGAAAATTTAAACAAATTAATTCAAAAATTGAATAATTATAGTGAAAAATCCTCATATAAAGAAAGGATGGAGATATATGACGGAATATCGGAAGTTATACCTTATTGGCGTAAAATATCAACTGGTAATAAGGCGGTAATGCCTGATTTTTTACATGATGGAATGTTTTTACATGAACAAGGTCATTTATTACATCAAAATTCTGAGTTATATGCAAAATTGGGCGACACCACCTCCGCGATGAGTAAAGAATTCCAACAACCTAATATTAAAAATATTGCTAATAAAGTTTCTGATTATGCCTGTAACTCACCACTAGAATTCGTTGCGGAGGTTTATAAAAGACATTGTAAAGGTGTAAAGTTTGATAAAGATATTTTAGATTTATATGTCAAGTACGATGGACCTGTTTTGTCATAAAAATTTTAAAACGGTTATTGCCGAAACAATACAACTACCCGCCATAATCAAAATGTCTCAAAAAATATATCCTCACCACGCTGTGAATTAACACTAAGTTGGAGAATTTGTAACAGAAGATTTGAAAAATTAATTTTTCAAGAGTAAACGAATTTCATTTTTTACTTTTTCAATATTATTGTCTGTTAAAACCGGAATTAAACTTTTAATTTCTTCTATACTTTTATTCCACCATTTTAATTCTAGCATTAATTCAATTAATTCATTATCAAATCTTTTTCTTATAACTTTAGCAGGATTTCCGGCTACAATTGTATAGGGTTCAATATCTTTTGTAACAACGCTGTTTAACCCTATTATTGCACCATCTCCAATATGAACTCCGGGCAAAATTGTTGCATTTTGTCCTATCCAAACATCATTCCCTACAATAGTATCGCCTTTTAACGGCATTTTTGATAATGGCGGTACTTTTTGTTCCCATCCTTCAAATATATAAAATGGATAAGTAGAAATACTGTTCATTTGATGATTTGCACCGTTCATTATAAAATTAACCCCTGAAGCTATTTGGCAAAATTTTCCTATAATTAATTTATCACCATTGAAATCATAATGATGAGTTACATGGGATTCAAAATCAACATCTCCAAAATATGTAAAATCTCCAACTGTAATATTGGGATTTTTAATAGTTGGTTTTATATAAATTATATTTTCAATATTTGGTATCGGGTTTATTATATCAGGATTGGAAAGATTCATAAGATTATTACCCCTTTTGAAATAATCTTAACATAAAAGATTTAAGAGGATGTATATTTACGGAAATGTTTATATGCCCAAAATGCACTAAAAAAGCCACCTTTCAAGGTGGCTTTTAAATTAGGAGGAGGTGGGATTCGAACCCACGGTACCCGTGAAGGTACGACAGTTTTCAAGACTGCTCCAATCAACCGCTCTGGCACTCCTCCATACGATTTATCGGATGTAAGTCTATTTTATTATATCAAAATTTTTTGTCAAGTTAATTCATTAGGGATTTATAGCAAAAAATTTTTTTACACGTTTTGTCTTATATATGAATATACAGAATTACTCCAACAATCAAACAAATTTTAAAGGTTATGATGCCCGCAGGCTCAAAGCTTTAGTTATGAATACAAATTATGCGGGGATAGCCGATGAAGTTAAAAAAATCGGTGACATTGAAAATTTCAAAGTTTTTCTTATAGAAAAGAATCCGCTTGGTTTTAATCTGAAAAGCGATAAATTTGAACTTTCTAAATCTCATAACGGGGCTTGGGCGCAAGATACCTGGGGCATTGTGAAAAATACGCTTCTGGCCAGAGATAATATGGATTCTAAAACCCAATTCTGGCGAGCATTGTTTAATCTTGAAAAAAATTCAGTGCAGGTTCAGACTCAGGAAGAACTGGGGCTAAACAATGCCTCGCAATATGTAGATTTATTGTATAATCTTCCTATTGTAACTAAAAACGGTAAAGAGTTTGTTCAGGTTTTGACTGACGATGGTATTGTAGAATTGAGTAAATCTGTTCTTGATGCGGAATTGAAAGTTAATGTGGATATACTAAAGAATATTTCTAATCAATGCCATATCAAAGGTGGAAACTATTTTTTAACAAAAGGGCAAAACGGTGAAGATGAACTTCTTATCGGACAAAACGAGTTGAAAAAGTTCAGTATCGCGCAATTGAAAGAAATGTTTCAAACAGATAATATTCATGTAATTCCGCAGGCAGATTATCATTTGGACTTGTTCATCCGACCGTTGAAAGATAAAAAGGTTATCGTTGCAGATGACGAAATGATGTCTAAATTGTTTGACGAAGGGCTTGAAAAGGTTAAAAAACTGATTCTCTCAAAACCTCAAAGTGAACGCGGACAGTATAGAAATGTTTATATAAATTTAGCCACTTACGCCAACGCTATTAAAAATATTTTGGGTAAAAATCCGTATGCCAATATGAAAGATATTGAACAAACGCTTATAAAAAGCGGTTATGAGCCGATTAAAGTTCCCGGGAGATTATTCGAAATTTATGGCGAAAAAGGTGACGGTCCTACGCAATATGTACTAAAACAATTGCATAACTATATTAATGCAATTGTACATGTAAATGACAAAGGCGAAACCGTTTATATTACAAACAAATCTACTCTTGATGAGAGACTTGGTTTAACAAAAGAAATTCAAAAAGAAACAGGTTTTAATCTTGAAAAAGCCTTCCGTGACGCAGTGAAACCTTATGTTGATAAAATTTATTTTGTGTCAGGAGAAGAAAATGTAATCGGTAATAAGCTTTTGCCGGAATATTACGGCGGAATTCACTGCATGACAATGGAAGTGCCGAAATAAACTTTTGATGGTGACTGTGTGGCAGTGGTACCTTATAAATATTTGTAATATCCTTTGAACATAAAGGATATTACCATGGAAGAAGAAATTTAGTTGTTGTAAGAGGAAAGAGTGTTCTCTTTGCTTGCTCAAAGACAAGTAGAGCCGCAGTCCCGTTAAACGCAAATAAGCAAGACCAAATCCACTACCTCATCCATTTAAAAAGCCCGAACCATAAAGATTTAGGGCTTTTCTTATTATGTAGTGTTGCCATTCTCTTATTAACCAAAGTGATAAGATTTATGCCAGAAGTTTCATATTATTATTTTTACAGTAAGCATAATATTCTTTATATTCATTGACTAATTCTTCAGGTGTAACTTGTTTTCCGTCATCAACAAATGTGTCTTTAGGAAGTTCTGTCTTCGTTCCCCAGGCATTTGAAACACAAGATGCACTTCCATCTTTATTGAATGTATAAGTACATTCCTCATCTCGTATATTTGGATCATCATAGTTAATCACTGTTGAACCGTTTTTTCCTTGGGAAACAGAATAATTAGGATTATTAGAGAGAATATTCATAAACATATAACCTTCCTTTTTATTATTTCTTCACTTTTATAGAAACACTTTAAGAAATAAAAAATTAATAAATTATTACAAGACATATACAATTCTTAACAATAAATTACAGGTGTATTTATAATGATATAATTTAAACTATCAGGGGTAAAAAGATTATGAAAAAATTTTTCTCGGTTATATGTTGTCTTATATTTTTTGGAACTGTGAGCGTTGCGGATACAAGCAGCACTGATACATCACTTGAAATTATAGAAAAAATTCAGCAGCACCGCAGCATTATTTACAGTGCTCTGAATCTTACTTTTGAACAGCAGACAAAGATTAACGCTCTGGATGATAAATATTTTAAAAAAATAAATCCGCAATTAAATCAAATGAATTGTATTGTTAAAAACATGGAAAATATTGCAAATAGTAATAACGTCTCTTTAGAAGCCATTGAAAAAGAAAAAATTAAGTTTGAAAATATTCAAAAATCTATGGAATCAATAAAAAATGCTTATGATACCGAACTTCAAAAGATTTTGACGCCCGAACAACAAAAACAATACGACATTATACGAAAACAGCAACAACAGGAAATTGAAACCCAAATACGAGCCGAACAACTTCGTCAAAACAATAAAAATTAATTTACAGGCAATTTTTTCTATGTTTTGTTTTTTAATATAATATACGTATAAAAAATAAAATAATAGGGGAAATTAATGGTTAATCAAATTGAGGCAAAATCCAACCTGCTTGCCCAACACCAATTACAAACACCGATAAAAAATACTGTACAACAACCAAAAACTTCTGCGGCTTCAATAAAGTCAGAAATTCGTGATGAATTTATAAAAGAAAAACGCAAAAACGGACTTGTCGAAAAAGCTTACAACTGGCTAAAAAATGTTACAGGTCTCGGCTTAGGCTCAAAAAAAGTCGAAGCGGATATTGCGCTATATGAACAGGGTCAAAAATCTGAAGAAGAAGTTCGCGAAAATATTAAAAAATACAGATCTTCACAATATAATTCACAACAAGCACTCGGAGATATTGCTTCTCTGGGCGCAGGCATGGCTGTTTATTCAAAAGTCAGCAACTTAATCAAAAAACAATCTGCTCAAAACAAACTCGGCGGAAATATGCTCAGTGCGATGGGCGAAGGTTTGGAAAACTTTAAATATTCTAAAGGTCTGGTAAATTTCTTCAAAAACATGACCAAAACCAAACGCATTGCACTTGCTACAACAGCATCCGCAATTGTCGGTGCGTTCGCTAAAGAATACATCATTAAATTCGACAGAATCGGTTCAAAAGAATACAAATCCGATATCCCTAAAAATGATAAAGAACAAAGACTTGAACGCAAACGCGACCAAAAATTACTCAACAGAGAAAGACGCGGCGAAAATTGGAAAAACTTCTTCCGCGGCGGCTTAAACGGAATTATCGCTCCTCTTGCAAACCTTGGCGGAGGACTCGCAGGCGTTCCGCTCGTTATTGCCGCAAACCTCGGCACAAGATACGTTCAGGCTCAAAAAGACAAAGACGCGAAAATTTCTCTCAAAGATTTTGTAAATAAATTTGAGGACAATATTGTATTTAACTCTGCAGTTGCAACAGTTGCAGCGGTTCCGCTTTTCAAAAAAGCAAAATATAATAAAGTTTTGACAGAAAACCTCAGCAAAGTCGTTACAAAATTGAAAGATGCAAAACTTAAACCGACTTTTTCTTCAAACAAAACAGCCTACACCGAACTTCAGGATATGCTTATTAATTCGGACAACTTAGGCAAAATCTTAAATGATTACAAACTTCCGATTGACAAGAAAATTCAGGCTGTAATCGACGAAAACATTTTTGCGGCAAAATTCCTTCAAAACGGCGGCTTTGACGCAAAACTTACGCACGCAATGAAAGAAAATTGCCCTGCAACAAGAACTCTTCAAGAAGCAAAAGAATTAATAGAACAAACTTTCGGCAAAAAATACGAACCGACAAAACTCCTCGGCGTAGGTACCGTCGCAGAATCTTACCTCGCCAAAAACCTTGAAACAGGCGAAGAAGTTTGTATCAAGATGATGAAAAAAGGTATTAACGCCGACAAAATCACTGCCGATAAAGAAAAAATGATTGCGCTCGTAAAATCACAAGTCACAGACGAAAAACAGCTTCAATACTACATCAACAACATTGAAGACCTTGCAAAAGGTATCGGTGCGGAAGTTGACCTTAAAAATGAAATGGAAGCCGCAAAACGTCTTGCAAAATTTACAAAAGAAGCCAACATCGTTAAACCGCTCGAAATTAAAGATAATATCTATATTATGGAAAAAGCCCGCGGCATAAGTCTAAAAACCTTACAGGACGTATCTTCTCTTGAAGCAAGTAAAAATACCTATACAAAACTTATGCAAAAACAACCTGACCAAAAAGCTTTCTATGAAAAAGAAATAGCCCAAATTGATAAAAAAATCAAAGAAATTAAAGCAAAATCGCCTGATTTTGACAAAATAGATATTACACCGAAAGAAATCGACAATCTTCTTTCACAATACATAAAAGCCCAAACCGAACAGTTTGACAGTCTTTACAAAAACGGTAAAACCCTCCACGGCGACATCCATCCGGGTAACGTTTTCGTAGACCTTAAAGCCCTCAAATCAGGTAAAGGTAAAGCCCTCACGCTTATTGATACAGGTAACGTAATCGACCTTACCATGGAACAATCTCGGACAGCATTGAAATTAAAAGAATACGTCGACCGCGGAAACGTCAAAGATATAGCGGATTACGTAATCGAAGGCGCAATCCTTCCGGAAAAAATGACAAAAGAAGCAGCAAAACAAACAATGGAAAAAGAATTACGCAAAGTATTCTTTGACAGTGAATCCGCTCTGGATTATATGAACAACGACTCTATTCTTGCTCTCAGTGCAAATATTATGAAAAAACATAATATTATCCCTGCAAGCACTCAGCTTAACCTGGAAAGAGCAAAACATCACGGAAATATTTCACTCCAAAATATTCTCGAAACATTCATCAATACAAAATATTCTAACTTTGATGCCGAAAATAATAAAGGTAAAGCAGCCTTAATGGTTACAAAAGACCTGATGAGCTGGGGCAAAAGAATCGTTACTGCGAAAAAATTACAAGAAGCCAAAAACGCAACGCAATACCCGCTTAAACAAATCATCAGCAGTAAAGGTAATCCTAATATGCTCAAAACCAACAGCGAAGACTACTTGACCTATAAATTTAAACAAAACATGGGCAAATCACTCGGAGACTTAAATATATAAATAAAAAAGGACTGAATTTATCAGTCCTTTTTTTTGATTTAACTAAGCCGATAGTGGGACTTGAACCCGCGACCTACTCATTACGAATGAGTTGCTCTACCAACTGAGCTATATCGGCTTATATTTAGTTACGTTTCTCCACGCGGTGGAAGCAATATAAGCTTGTATTCCCTTCTCACGCAACCTTAAAATAATTATAGCACTAAAAATTCTATTTCAATACTTCTATAAAATCATAGTCCGTCAGATAAGGCAGATGTGCTTCCGTAATCAATTCTCCCGGCAGCAATATTGCAATTCCCGGTGGGCATTCAGCTATTACTTCGGCTGAAATTCTGCCTATTGCAAGGTCTTTCGGAATCGTTTCTTTCGGTGAATAATAAGCCTCGCGCAGACTCTTTTTAATAATAGGAGTCAACATAGGCATGTGTTTTTTGTTTTCAAGATAACAAATATCCGAATAATGCGTTTTATCTATCTGTTGCAAGCATTTTACAAGATATTGCATATCAGATTTAGTGTTTCCGATATTCGAAAGAAGTAAAAGTCCTGCGTCAGATGCGCTTTCAACTTCAATATTAAAATCTATTTCAAGTATTGATTCCAAACGTTTTCCGGAAAGTCCGTCCGCACGGATAAACACTTTAGTTACATCTGTTAAATATCCAAAATCAGGTTTCAAATCGTGAATATGTTCCATTTGTTCAATTTCGCGTCGAAGGTATTTAGCATTGGCAATCGCGCGTTCAAGCTGTTTTCTGCCACGTGCACTGTCAAGATTTGCACGCGCGGCATCAAGGCTCGCAAGAAGCATTAACGACGGACTTGTAGTATGTAAAAGTTTTAAGGCTTTTTCAACAGCGTCAGCGTCGATTTGTGAATTTTGTGCAATATGAAGCATTGAACTCTGGCTCATGCTTCCGCCTGTTTTGTGAAGCGAATGAACAACCGCATCAGCACCGAGTTGCAAAGCAGGAGTCGGAAGATGTTTATTAAAATTCCACAAACAAGCGTGAGCCTCATCCACAATCAAAGGCACTCCGTAACGTTTACATACTGCGGCAATTGATTTCACATCAGAAACAACGCCCTCATAAGTCGGATTTGTAATCCAAACCATTCCGACATCATCATGGGATTTAAGCATTTCTTCAACGCTTTCGGGACTGATATTACCCCAGATTCCCCATTCTTCAAAACGGTTAGGAATAAGCCACAAAGGCTCAGCACCCGAAATTATCATGCCCGTAAGAATAGAACGGTGGCAATTTCTGTTAACGATAATTTTTTGACCCTTTTTAGTAAGTCCCATGGCAAGCGCAAGGTTTCCTGCCGTAGAACCGTTAAGTAAAAAGAACGTCTTTTTTGCACCAAAAGCCTGAGCCGCAAGTTCCTGTGCCTCTTTAATAGGACCCGTTGCAGGGTGAAGCGTGCCGAGATTGTCAAATTCATCGGTGGTATCTACGCACAAAGCTTTTCTGCCTATAAGTTTACGAAACTCGGGCAGGGAGCCGTTACCTTTTGTATGTCCGGGGATATGAAACTGATAAGTAGGGTTTTCATACGCTTGTTTCAGGGCATCAATTATAGGGGCTTTTACTTTTGTTGTTTTATTCGTTCTTGTTACGTTTGTCATAACAAAAATATACTATAAAAAAATCATGTTTTGCAAGTATTTTGTGATATAATTAACATTTATGAATCGACTTTTTATTACATCGTTAATATTAATAGGTTTAAATACCGCGCAATATGGATTTGCAGCGGATTTACAGGGATATAAGGACGACATTATTTATCTTCAGCTTGACGAAAACGCGCAACGGAATCCAATTAAGCACGAAGAAGATATTGACTTGCAAGGTATAGAAAATGACTTACCTGAAAACAACGCGAACAATCAGGATTCAAAAACAGATAATGACAGATTCAGTCTTGATGATATTTTCGACAAAAACAAAGACGATGTAATAGACGAAGATACTCTTTTCGGGAAAATTTATCATAAAAAAATTACCCGAACTGACATTCCGACATATCTTTTGCGGGAGGAGCTGACTTTCAGACCAGAAAAAGGTCCTGTAAGCAAAGTTCAATTTTACGGAGCTTATCGCGGAAGCCTGAGTTCCAATTGGAACGCTGATGATAAAAGTTTCACATACGACTTCGGGGTGGGACAAGTCGGTATGATTGGAAAATTCCGCAATACAAAAAACGATTTCAAAATCCTCTTTAACCCTGTACCGCGCAGCGGAATGGGATATATGCAGAATTTTTTATCGGATGTCTACATAGTTAATAGCAGTATTCCACACCACAAGGTCGTTTTGGGATATTCGCGTAATCAAGTCGGAAAAGAAGGGGGTACCAGCACTTATATCTTACCGTTTGTTGCACGTTCACAAATTGCCAGAACTTTCGGTAACACAAGGGCGCTTGGAGTACGTGTAATCGGGAATTATTCATTGGCGGATTATAATCTGGCGTTGAACAGTTCGGACAGATATTTTCGAGATTGGTTCCCGGGCGCGGAATTTACGGGGTGGGTTGACTTAAAACCTTTTGGCAGAACCGACGGTCGCTACGGAAATTTAACCATAGGCGGCGGCTTAAATGCGGGTCATAACAAAATAGATTACGCAGTGGGAAGTTTTTATGTGGGATACAAGTATAAAAAACTCTGGACAAACTTTGAATATGCAATTGCGGACGGCTACAACGGCATAAACCTTAGTACGAATAAAGCGCAGGGTCTTGCTTACACAATAGGGTGGAAGATTATTCCGCAGGTTCAGATAATCGGAAGATACGATAGATTTGACCCCAACCGTGATGTCGGAAACAACAACCGCACAGAATACACTGCGGGCATAAATTATTTTATAAAAGGTCAGGCGGTAAAATTGATTCTTAACTATGTTTTTTGCCAGAACGAAGCGGCATCCGACAGTCACAGAATAATCTTCGGGACACAACTGCTACTGTAACAAAAAGATGGTAAATAATAATTCCCATCCAATCAATATTATTAATCTTTTTTAATGCCTAATAAAAGTTCATTAGAGGTTCTTCCGCCATCTTCAATAATACTACAGTTTCCTGCCTTTAGAAATACGGTATGATTTCGTTCATTCCACGAAAAACTAAACAAATCGTAGCCCCATCTGTTAGGACCTTTTTTACCGTTAACATCTATTGCAAAAACACTGCCCCAGCCGGGGAGGGCACTATATAAAAAAATAATTGTGCCGTCATTGAGTACATACGCATAATTACGGTTTAAAATCCTACTTTGAGAATAACCACCGCAACCCGAGATTGAAGATGTATCTTCATACTTTTTAATGGTATCTACACCTTGATATTTCGGAATACAACCGTCATTATATGCATTACCTTTGCAAGTTTTCAATACTTTCAATTGCTGCATAAGTTCATCGTAAAATTCAACGCAACCGCTCACCTGTGACCTGTCATTCCCGCCATTAGGATTCTTTTCAGGATAATAACACTGTGGAATTTCGCCCAATTTAGCTTTCATCATTGTCATGGCCTTATAAAGATTTGAATACGCACGTTTAAATTGTGAATCGATTGCCCTTTGCTGCCACTTTGCTGTAAGCGACGGCAACGTCATTGCTGCAACGATTCCGATTATGCCGAGGGTGATTAAAACTTCGGCTAAAGTAAAGGCTATTTTTCTCTTTCCTCTACTCTTATTCGTGCCTCCCTGCATTTTAGTGTCAGGGGGATGTGCCTTAGGCACTATTATAACTCATTTTTAAAACTTTATCAACCATTAATAAACCTTTATAAACGATTGAAAAATTTCATCAAATTTTATAAAATAAGTTATAAATTGAAAGGGCATTATGACAGGAACACAAAAACGTATCTTAATCGTTGACGATGATGACGAAATCAGAGAATTACTTGAATTTGACGTTGCACAAAGCGGGTATTTCGTAGACACGGCACGCGACGGCTTAGAGGGTTTGAATAAGGCGCTGAACAATTCTTACGACCTTATTTTACTTGACGTTATGATGCCAAAGATGAACGGCTTTGATGTTGCGAAAAATATTCGTCAGGCAAAACTCGCAATTCCGATTTTAATGCTTACTGCAAAGGGAACCATTGACGATAAAACAGAAGGTTTTGACTGCGGTGCCGACGATTATCTGGTGAAACCTTTTGATATTCAGGAAGTTCTTTTGCGAATCCGCGTTCTGTTGCGCAGAAATCAGGTTGAGGATAAAACCGCCCTTTCTGATGAAATCCTAAGTGCGGGAGATATTCAGATTTTCCCTGAAACCTTAGAATGTATTATAGTTAACAAAAAAACAAAACTTACACCAACAGAGTTTGAGATTTTGTACAGCCTGATGCAGCACTTCAACCAACCTGTAACCCTTGCAACACTTCTGGATGAAGTTTGGGGTTATGACAGCAATGAAGACGTTAGAATGCTTCGTGTTCACGTTGGAGGACTCAGAAACAAAATCGAGCCTGACAGCAAAAATCCGAAATATCTTCACACAGTAACAAACGTCGGATACAAATTAACCCCATTCGCGGGAGAGTAATTCGATGAACTTTGCAAAATTCAAAAGATTCAAAATTGTCGAACAAATCGGAATCGTATTCTTCTTTGCGGTTCTTATTCCGATGTGCGTGAGCGGTTTTATCATCAATAATATTAACCAGCAATCCATGCGTTATCAACTCAGAGAATCCGCTATTTTAATTGCAAATATGGTTTCTGATGAGATAGATTTTTTTTCAAACTCAATCAACAATACTCTTGAACAGATTGCATTTTCGCTGAAATTTATACCAAGTCAGTCGCAAAAAATAAATTATCTCAAAAATATTTCTGCGAACTTCGACAACTGCGAAAAGATTGAAATCGTAAATTCCAAAGAAGAATTCGAAAAAATTCACGCATTTAATACTCAGGAAAATAAAGCAACTGTTTCAATTCCTTTGGATGACAAGAGTTTTCTGGTGGCGACATATTCCATTCAGGGATTGAAAGACGAACTTTTTAAATCATTACAGGACGACGGACGTCAGATTTATGTTCTCGCAAACGGCGGAAAGCTTATTGCCTCGCACAATTATACCGAAAACGTTTTTGAAGAAACTTTGTCGCTTTTGCCGAAAAAATTAAAAGAAAACAGAGCGATAATCTTTGGTGATGTAAAGAATCAGCCGCTCGTCTATGTTCATAAAAATAACCCTGAGATTACGATTATCGTAAACACCACAGAAAAAATTACCGAAAACGCAATCAACAAAAACAGGGCAAAAATTATTCTCGCATTTGTCATTGCGACTTTGATGATTATTGTCATAACCGCGCTTTACACATTTT
Organism: uncultured bacterium; assembly: GCA_948433295.1. GTDB lineage: Bacteria > Cyanobacteriota > Vampirovibrionia > Gastranaerophilales > Gastranaerophilaceae > Scatousia. The sequence continues at coordinate 9,750 of CAOJDT010000025.1, read as the reverse complement.
ATCTTTATATCAACATACGTCAGCTTTTCAAAGGTATAATCGCGATTTCAAAAGGTAATTACGAACGCCAGATAAGACTTTTGACAACCGCTTTCACACCGCACGAAATCGTCTTTCTTGCGTTTGAATTCAACCGTATGGCAGGCGAAATCCACAAGTCCTACTTACAATTAAAACAAAATAACATCGAACTCAAACAACTCAATGAATTCCGCTCAAACCTCATCGACACCGTAAGCCACGAACTTCGTACGCCTTTGACGAGTATTCAAGGCTACACTTCAAGGCTGATGAGGCAGGATATCGTAATTGATGAGGAAACAAAACAAAAATCTCTGCGCATAATCAAAGAACAATCGGAAAGATTAAAACGCCTGATTGAAGATTTGCTGACAATTCCTGATATCGAAGGAATGCGCCTGAGGACAAATATCGAAAGCGTATGGCTTCCGGAAGTTATGGAAACCGCAAAAATGCTTGTCAAAAATAAAGACAACAAAGAAATCATTATAAATATGCAGGAAAACTTTCCTAACGTATCAGGTGACAAAAACAGGCTTGAACAGGTTTTCGTCAACCTAATCGAAAACGCGGTGAAATACTCATACCCTGAAACAAAAATCGTTGTGGATGCAATTGTAGACGGAGATAAAGCAAGAATTTTCGTGAAAAATGACTGTGACGTAATTCCGCCGAAAAAACTCCAAACACTTTTCGAAAAATTCATCCGCCTCGACGACAACACAACAAGAACCACACGCGGAACAGGATTGGGGCTGTTTATTGTGAAAGGTCTCATTGAAGCTATGAAAGGCGAAATCAAACTTTCATCCGATGAAAATTGCGGATTCTGCGTAGAAGTAGAGTTACAACTCGCAACCGATGAGGCTGTGGTTTAAAATGAAACGGGCAATCGAAGCTGCACTGGCAGCAGACGGAGAAATTTCGGTAGGCGCGGTAATCGTCAAAAACGGAGAAATCATCTCTTCCGCCTGCAACAAAAAAGAAGCCCTCAACGACGTCACCGCACACGCAGAAATTCTCGCCATCCGACAAGCCGCAGAAAAATTAAACCGTTGGCGCCTCGACGATTGCGAAATGTATGTTACCCTAGAACCATGCCCGATGTGTGCATGGGCGATTTTACAATCGAGGATTAAAACCGTTTACTTCGGCTCATACGACACAAATTACGGCGCATTAGGCTCTGCAACGGATTTGAGAAAACTCGCCAATTCAAAACTCAAAGTATACGGCGGTATATTGGAATCAGAATGCGATCAACTTTTGAAAAATTGTTTTGAAAATATGAGAAAATAATTTTCCTCTATAAAATTCATGCTATAATTCTGCTAACAGGAGAGGGATTTTGAAAAGACGCGTTACAGGTGTGATTAACGGCGCCATTGCCGCCGCAAGTTACGGAACCAATCCGCTTTTTACTCTGCCGCTTTATGCGGGCGGTATCGGCGTGAATTCGGTTTTGTTCTACAGATACGCTTTTGCGGTCGGAATCTACTGGATTTGGTTAAAATTTTTCAAAAAAGTTTCACTTAAAATCTCATGGAAAGAATTTTTTCCGCTGTTGTTTTTGGGATTGTTCTTTTCGCTCTCCTCTTTGACGCTTTTTGATGCATTTAAATACATCGAAGCAGGTATTGCCTGCACAATCCTTTTTATTTATCCTGTCCTTGTTGCAGTAATGATGTGGATATTTTTTAAAGAAAAATTGACCAAAACCGTCATTTTTTCAATACTTTTGACATCCGTCGGAATAGCGCTTTTGTATAAAGGAAAGCCCGATGTAGATTTGAATCTTCACGGAATTACAATGGTGTTTGCCTCGGCGCTTTTGTACGCCCTTTATATCATCGGGGTTAAGAATATAAAAGCCGTAAAACATATTAAAAGCGACAAGTTAAGTTTTTATGTAATGCTTTTCGGGCTTCTGGTTTATATTTATAACCTTAAATTCTGTACCGAATTACAAATCATAGATAAGCCGTTCTTGTGGCTTTGTGCGCTTGCTCTGGCAATTTTTCCGACGATAATCTCGCTTGAAACAATAACTGTTGCGATAAAACTTATCGGCTCAACCACAACCGCAATCCTCGGCGCTTTGGAACCTTTAACCGCAATATTTTTCGGTGTCCTGATTTTTCACGAACAACTGACCGTGAGAATTATAACAGGCGTTGCGCTTATTCTCAGCGGTGTAATTCTCATTGTTAGCCGCAAAAAAACTAAAGATACAGCCACAAAATAATTCGTGTATACTTAGCAACAAGAACCGCAATATAGCTGAACACGAAATCATAAATTATTTTCAAACCGCTCTGCGAAACAATCCAGTCACCGACAAAACTCCATCCTGCATGACGAAACGCAGCAAGACACATCATATAAATAATTCCAAGGATATGTATTGTTAAAACACCTACAAAAACGGCTTTTGCAGTATTTTTGTAAGAATAACCTTTTTTGAGGATTCCTCCCATAAAAAACGCCGCAGGAATATAAGCTAGAATATACCCGAAACCGTATTCGAAAATATATCTCCAACCACCGCCCAGCGCAAATACAGGCAAAATAAACAATCCTGCAAGAATATAAAAAAGAATACTGACTATTCCGAGCCTTCTGCCGAGTAATCCTACCACAAAAAGTACGGCAGGAATTTGCGGAATATATTTATACGTAAAAAGATAGTCACTGATTTTCGTGGCTTCACCCGCAAATAATTTTGATGGTAGAATTAAATGCGTTACATCCAACTGCAAAAAAGTCGATATAACTAGAATAAACGAACAAAACAACAAAAGCACCAGACTCCCGATTCCCAATCTTATGCCCGTACGTTTTCTTGGCTTAATCTTTTTTGTCGGTTCAGGTTGTGTATTCTGTTGTTCTTCCTGTGGTTGCGGTTCGTCTGTCATAAAATATTTACAGCCCTTTTTAACTCTTCCAAATTCTTTTCGTACGATAATTTAAATTTATCGTAAAACATGTTTTCTGTCCACATTATTAAGGCATCTTCATTATTGTTCTGGTAATATCCTTTTCGTGTACCGAGTGACTTGAATCCGTATTTTTCATAGAGATTTATTGCAGGTGAATTACTCACTCTGACTTCGAGAGTAAGATATTTTACGCCCTCAGCGATGCAATCCTTAATAACGCGCGCAAGTAAAGCTTCTCCAACCTTTTTTCTGCGGCAATCGGGCGATACAGCGATATTAGTAAGATGTGCTTCTTCCAAAATATGCCAGCTTCCTGCATAACCCACGAGGGTTCCGTTCTCATCAAACGCGGAATAATACATCGCAAGTTCATTGGAAAGTTCATTAAAAAACGATTCTCTTGACCAGTGATGTTCGCCGTAAGAAGCCGCCTCAATCGCGATTACACTGTCGATATCAGCCTGCTGCATAGGTTGAATTTTTATTGTAAACAGTTCTGTCATACTGGAATTTTATCACGATGAAAATTTCAATGCAAAGAATAAAATTTTTCACAAATGACAATTATATCAGAAATGCGATTGCTGATTAAATACGCAATGACGCGGTAAAAAAAGGACTTATCTGCAAGTTTAATCCAAACCTTTTATTTCAAATTCGTTGGAGCATTCCATCAGAAATCTTTTGAAGTTTTCGTTAAAATCTTTGTTTTTTAAAAACTTCAATACCGTATCTCTGTCACCCGTAACCAGTTCTTGTCGAAGGGCATAGTCTTTGGATTTTGTAGTAATAACAGCTTCCAGAGTGCGATTTTGACTGGAGTTTGATGCCGAATCCGCTTTAATATTTAAAGAAACATCTCCCAATTCAATTACGGGACGGTTGTTTGTGAATTTTTCCACAATAGGTTTAAATGTACCTGTATCAGTCATTTCAAGTTCTGCACGGGACTGAATTTTTTTGATAAGCAAATCAATATTATCCGATGGTAAAATCTTTTCGAGTTTATTCAGCGAAAGCTGCATTATTTTATTATTCACCTGTGATGTTCCTTCAAAATTTATCATAAATTTATTTTACCTCTTTTTTGTTTTTTTAACAACCGTACAGAAATTATTTTGCCTTTTTAATATCTTCGATTTTAGCGTGAATTTCCATCAAATTATCCATATCCAGCATAGAGTTTACATTTGGCGGCAGTACAGGTTTTTGAGACGAAATTCCGAGTTCAATGTTACGAGCGTGTTTGTAACATTCCGTAAGATAATTTCTGTAAGCCGTATATTCAGGTGTCAAAGGCTTTATAAGGTTTCCGTCCTTATCTCGCGGAGCCATATTGTGAACCGCATCTTCTAAAGGCGATACCAGCTGTTTAATTGCGCTGTTGCCTCTGCTTACATCTTTGCCTTCGGAAATATCATAGAAAATATGTTCACTTTCCGCAAGGTTATTGATATGTTTTCCGCGAATTTGGAATTCACTGATAACACCGTTTTTGTGTCTGATATTCATCTGACATGTTGTATAACCGCTTTGCTTAACAGCTTTATTTGAATTATACGCCTGATTGTATTCGGTTTCTTTACCTTTCGGAGCGTTGACATCGGAAATAATTCTGACGTTATAGCCCTGACGACGGCAATGTTCCTGAATTTGTTTTATCTGAACACTCGAGAAGTATGGAATTCCGCCTTCTCCTTGATAATTGTTAATTTCAAGTATTTCGAATCTGCCTTCGTCAATAGCGTTAAGAAGATCTCTGTGAACTTTTGCAACAGCGGCAGGCGAAGTATCATCCATTACGAGTCTTGCTCCGAAACTATCCTGAATCGTATTATGCACCGTATCATAATCGTTGATAAGGTTATATTTATTAATATTGTATTGTTCGATTAAGATGTCTGCTTCTTCTTGAGTAAGCGGTTTTTCACCTTTTTTAAGGTTTTCGGCATTGTATTTATCGACATCTTGAAGGTCTGCAATCTTTTCATCAATCCTGGCAAGTTGACGGTAAATCTTCTCATTAATACCGTGCAAATCTTTTACCCTGCAAGTTCGGGAACTTACACCCAATGCCCGATAATCCCTTATTATTTCTTCCTGATGTTTTGTAACCGAACTAAACAGCGTTTCGGCACTGCGTGAAATTGCAACCTGCTGTTCAGGTGTATAATTTTCGGATAATTTACCTGCAGAATATATATTTGATTCCGACGTAATCTGACTTTTCGGTTTCATATCAAATATCCATTTCGGAAGTCCCATTTTCACCAGAAGTTCTTTGAATTCTTTTGAATACTTGGTGTAATCCCCTTCTGCGGCTACAGCAAGAAATTCGGCTTTGTTATTATATGCGTATGGAATATGCCATTCCGCCACACCGGCATTTCGGAATTCGTCGACATATTGACATTTACTGAAATCAGGTACAAAAGTACCGTCAGGGTTTGTCTTTTTCTCCATAACAGGATTGCCATGTACATCCAAAACAGGATTTCCGTCAGCGTCAAGTTTTGGAACCTCTTCGTGGACAATAATTTTGTCAATATCAATGACTTCTATAAGTTTTCCGTTTTGAAATATAGGAATTTGACCCGAATAAGTTGAAACAAGGTCATCATTTGCATGTGCAATTTCGTGACGGATGGCATGTTGTATTCCACTCATATTTTCGCCATTTATGGCTATATTATGACTATCGTTGACGTGAAATCCTCCAGCCACAAACGTTTTATCTATATAATTTTGACGAATAACGCTCAAATCCAGAACAGGAGGCATAACGGCTTCACCTTTACTTGCCTTTTGCCATTCAAACAGTTCATTTTGAATCAAACGCAGACTTTCTAAATCATTTTCATTTGAAAGAAAAACTTTTACGCCGAAAGAATCATAAATATTTTCGCAAATCTGCGCGGTTTCTTTCGGAAGCATAGAAAGATAATCGTTTTTATACATGTGAGATAGAAGTTTTTTTGTATCAGCATCACCCGATTTTTCCAAACGATAATTATCTTCAAAATACTTTTTCAGAGCTTCGATTTTTTTATCTTTAACATAAAAAGGTACATTATCTGTAACTTCTAGAAAATCATTGAATGAAAGTTTTTGTACAGCATCGTTAGTATTTACGTAATTCTTATATTCTTCCGGAGAAAGTGTCTGATATTTATCGACAAGGTCATTAAACACCGCAGCTCTTTCAGGAAATTCGCTTTGCATATATTGTAAATAATGCGTTGCATTGCCGTAAGTATAAGACTCCCCGTTACGCAAGCCGCGGTCGATATCGTCATAGGCTCTAAGATTTGCATAACATTTATCAAGATTTTCTTCTCTTTTTAACTTAGAATAGAAACCTTCACCTTGATATCGAATATCAGGCTTTTTATTGTAAATACGAGTTAATTTATTCATTTCGCGTGTAATACTGCCCAAAATATATTTATCCTGAATTTCTGACAAATTCGTTAAACCCCGGGTTCTTTCAATAAAATCAATTTTATCGACAGGGTTTTGAATATTAATAATATTCTTTTTGACAAGTGATTTGAGAGTTTTGTCGGAAATCTCGTTAATCAACATCGGCACAACAGCTTCTTGAAATTTCGGTTTAATATTTTGGATTCCTCTTAAAATATCATCATGATTGTCAGATGCGATAGCCTTTTTGAATTCCGCAATCAATTCCGAATTATTTTTGGATGACAAAACTTTTGCCGCAATTTCGACACCACAATCCTCAGAAATCTCTTTTTTATATCGGTGAAACTTTATAATTTCTTCATCGGTAAAATTATTGCCTGCAATAAGGTCTTTCATTAATCTAATATCACGAACTGCATAAGGAAGTTTGAATTCAGGCTCACCGTCTGGATTTTTCAAGCTTGCAGCCCTTTTCAAAGCCGCAAAAGCATTCGTTTCTCTAAATTGTTCTGAACTGATTCTTAAATCTTCTGCGTTACTAAAAGGTGCGTTCTTCGACATATCAAGAAGAATATGAGTCGCCTGTCTTTGTCTGTCATTCATAATATACGCAATACCTTGAAGATCATAACGATTATCAGGAGTATCGTCAAACTCATTTACGAGTCTTTTTATCAAATCAAAATCTTTGGAATCTTTTATAGACTGATTATTCGCAAAAGCAGTAAAAAGCTTTGCTACATATCCATTGTCATTAAATTTGGATTTCATTTCGTTGACAAGCTGATTGAGTTTCGGAATATCATCCGTATCGTAATCTTTGATAATTTGATTTATAGTGAAATCGCTGACAAGTTCCTCACCTATATCATTAGTAAGCGAGCGAAGATTTCTTCGAAAATCGCTTCTGTCAAGCCTTGTTTCGGGAACATCAATATAATCCCCGACATGCGGAGTTCTTTGTAATCTTTCTGCAAAAGGCGCTACTTCATCCAGTTCATCGGCACGAATTCCACCCTCAAGAACGGGACCGCGCGGAGATTCAGGCTGCCTTAAACCTTGAATATCCGACATTCCTCCGCCTGAACCACGCTCTGCAGAAGGGGTTTGAGAAACTTTTCCTGCAGGAAGACGTTTTCCGTGGAATACAATCTCCAGGTTTTCATTTATACTAAAGACTGTTCCGTCTTCTGTAAAATGAATATCATGATTTTTTCTTAATTGTTCAATATCAGCAGCGCTTAAACCTTCTGACGTAATTTTATGTCTTACATCAATGTTAGAACCCAAATTTTCAGAACCAAGGTTGTATGCTTCACGTTCGATTAATTGATTTGTATATGCAGCACCTTCGGTTTCGGTATTTGTTATTTCGTTTTTGTAAACTCGTCTCAAATACGAATCTATACTTCCTTCAGGTGCATATTTATTCTCCAGTTTTGCAAACGCCAAAAGCGAACGGTTATAAGCATTTTCGCTTACATGTTCTATTAATCCGTCCTTTTTATTCTGAGGAATACTCTTATCATTTGCAATCAAATCTCTAAGCCCTTGTTCTCCATATTGAGCAAGAACATCTTTAAATTGAAGAAGGTGGGTAAATTCATGTGAAACGATATCTGTAATAACTTTTTTATCGGTTAAATTTTGGTTTATCTCAATTCTGCCCTCAGTCCAGTTGAAATAACCGTCAGCATCAGAAGTATCTTTAAATACAATCGGAGGCTCAAAGCCTTCCATACCGAATTCACGACTCAAAATATCAACATAACCTTTTGCAAATGCTTCATTGTCATTCGGATATTTATCTGCAAGCTCCTGTATTTCTTGTGAATGTTTTTCTGCTATATCTTTGAAAACATTTTGTGCTTTTTCATATCGCTGTGTAAGTGTTGATTTAAGTTTTCCGTCAATTACTAAGGATAAAACTTCGAGATTTTCGACAGGAGCATTCGGATTTCTTTCGGCAAAAGCAAGTTCTGCCTCAAGTCTTTCAGGCGTATTAAGACGCATTCCGCCATCTCCTTCGCGTTTGGCAACTTCAGATAAAATTCTGTCGTTAGCAACTTCTGCAGGGTTTTCTCTTCTGGCTTGATTTATAAGCACATCCTCTTCGGTTGTTCTTCCCGCAGGGGAATTTGTTCTTACGGAAGTATCGTCAACACCTGCACCGCCACGATGCGGCTGTGTATCAAATTCGCCGCGGAACATTTCTTTACTTGCCCTGATACCTGTTACCGTTGAGACAACAATGCCTATACCATTATTTTTGAGGGTTTCGGCGATTCCCTCATCGTAATTCAACGCCCCGACCATTGCCAAATCTCCGGCTACCGAAAGCGTAAAATCAGTACCTTTCTCTGCTATCATTGCAAGCGCTCTGTTACCACCGTTTTGCAGAATTTGTGAGGCAACCTTCATACCCTGTCTGCCCGCAGCACCACCGATTATCAAACCGCCTATATCCATGGCAAGGTTCTTTTTAAGCTGTGTCATTCTCTCTTCGGAAGTGTTATCACGGCTCATTTCTTCCGTAAAGCCAAAAACATTCTTTGCAACCATACCGCCAAGCGCAATTTTTCCGCCCAGTGAAAGCATTCCCGCTCCGGCAGGAGCCGCAGGTGTAATTGTCAAAATTCCGCCCACAACCATCATTGCCATTCCGCCCATTTGAGCAATTCCCGTATATTTATCGACAACACTCATCTGGTCGTCACTCATGGCTTTGGCAAGTTCATCCGCATTTTGCTCTCCCAGCGCCCTTTTGTAATCTTGCTGATAGGTCTCTATAAAGCTTTCATAAGTTTTTCCGCCAAGAAAGTTGTTTAATTTTTTATCCTGTTCCTGAACAGAAACCCTCATCAATGTATTAAGCGCTTTGTTCTTTTCTGCGTCAGTTTTGTAAAGGGCACCGAATTTTATATTCATTTCGCCGTTTTCATTTTGTGTAATTTTCAAATCGAGTTTTTGTTTTTCGATAATGGAATCCAAATCTTTTTTGCCGCTTTCGGGAGACGCAGCGTAATATCCGCTGAAAAATTCAGAAATCTTGTCTGCTCTTTTCGACGCGTCAGGTTCCTGACCGCCGTAGGTCATTGTTACTCCTGCCGTCCCTGTACTCATAGTGTGAACCGCCGCGTAAGAATTATACTCATCCATAAGCTGTTTTACACCGTTACGAAGTTCCTGAGTTTTGTTATGTGCACCGGTGGCAAAAGACATTTCGCCTTTTGATTGCTGCAAAGATTCAAATGCTTCTTTTGAAAATTCCGTCCCGCGTTCAAGCGCAAAAGTTTCCTCAAACGTCATCGGCTCATCGGTTTCAAATGGATGATTCTGCAATTTTGTTGTTGAAAACGAAATA
>CAOJDT010000024.1 GCA_948433295.1 uncultured bacterium | reverse complement strand
ATGCAAACGAACTGTTGTATTTTATGGATAAGTTTTTTGAGTTTTCTAACATTGTAGCGGAATTGAATCCTTTTTCGTATCAAACTTTTGACATTATAAATTCAATTAATAATGTTATAAAAACTAATGAACAAATCCTTAGAGAAAAAAATCTTTCCATAAACGTAGTTGATGAAAACTTGAAAAACAAAGCCGTCTATACTGACGAAAAAGCGTTTAAAACGATTTTGCAAAATATAATTGAACTTTCGATAAGACTTACGGAAATGGGCGCAATTACTATAGAATTCCAACCTGCACCCCTTGAACTTGTCGAAAAGATAGGAATTAAATTAATAAAAGGTGCAACCGACGAATCTTACATACAGATTACGATTTCAGACAACGGTGTCGGACTAAGCGAAAGCGATATCGACGGAATTTTCGAACCTTACAGCCAGCTAGATAAAATGGTTAAGAAAAATATCGTTCGTTCATTCTGTCTCGGTAGCGCAAAAGAACTGGTTAAAAATTTAAACGGTGCCATCTGGCTTGAAACAGAAGTTATGAAAGGAACCGTGTTCAATGTTATTCTGCCGATTGAAAAGGGAGCCGTAAAACAGGATGAGTGAAGTAACGTTAAAAAGTGTCAGAAAAATCTATGATAAAAAAGTTGTCATAGATAATATTGATTTGGAAATAAAAGATAAAGAATTTGTGGTTCTTGTCGGAGCCTCGGGCTGCGGCAAATCAACTATATTGAGAATGATTGCGGGACTGGAAGATATTTCCGGCGGAGAAATTCTCATAGGCGGTAAAAAAGTTAATAACATTCCGCCAAAAGACAGAGATATTGCTTTTGTATTCCAGAGCTACGCGCTTTATCCGCACATGACGGTAAGAGAAAACATTGCTTTCGGATTAAAAATGAGAAAAGTCAGCAAAGACGAAATTGAAAAAAAAGTTTTGGAAGCCGCAGAAATACTTAATCTTACCGAGTATTTGGACAGAAAACCAAAACAGTTATCAGGCGGTCAAAGACAACGTGTTGCATTAGGCCGCGCAATCGTCAGAAATCCGAAAGTTTTTCTTATGGATGAACCGCTTTCGAATCTGGATGCAAAACTTCGTGTTCAGATGCGTGCAGAAATAAAAAAACTTCATGAAAAATTACAAACAACATTCATTTACGTAACCCACGACCAAACAGAAGCATTGACAATGGGCGACAGAATTGTTGTTCTTGATAAAGGTGTAATTCAGCAGGTTGATGCACCCGAAGAGATTTACAACAACCCTCAAAACATGTTTGTTGCTGGATTTGTAGGCTCGCCGCAGATGAACTTTATTGACGGTGAAAATTTAAGTAATGAATATGCGGGAAAAATAGTCGGTATTCGTCCCGAAAAAATGATTTGCGGCGGAGATTTGCGTTTGAGTGTTAATATTGATATGACAGAACTTCTCGGAAGCGAAAAAATTGCGTACTTTAATATAGGCGAAAACAAATGCAGCGCAAAACTTTCCGCAGATTATGATATAAAAAAAACACTTGAACTCAGTATCAAACATGAAGATATCTATTTATTCGACAAAGAATCCGGAAAAAGAATTTAAACCGACCGCAGGTCGCTCAAGGTTACCGTCACTAAATTCATAAATATTAATAATTAATAATATATTTTTTCCGCAAATCATATTTGTGCTACCATTTTATATATGAACTGGAAAAATTTAAGTAAAAAGAGAAAAGCTTATATGTTTGCCTTTGCTGGAATTTTAGGTTTGCTATTGTGGGCATTTATTTCTGCGGGAGTAATCACTCATAACTTTAACCGAAGCCAGCTTTCAGGACAAAAAGACAAACAGGAAGCATTGATTCACGGGATTATTATCACCGAAACTAAAAACGAAAGAAAGTACTGGGAAATTTACGGTGAGACAGGGAATTATGACAGCACCAGCGGTGTGGCAATGCTCGACAACTGTATCGGGAATTTTTATGATGAAAATAACGAAGTTTCAATGAGTTTTGAATCAACAAAAGGAACTTACAACGAAGAAAAAAAACAAATTATAATGTATAATGACACGCATATCGTAATAAAAGACGGAACCGTCCTGGAAGCTGACCGCCTAACCTGGTCGGGAAGCGATAAACCGGTATTCGCAAAAGGTAACGTTAAAATTACACGCGGAAAAGAACTCTATGCAACAGCAGATACTGTTGAAATAAGTCCGAATTATGATGATTTCAAAATATCGGGCAACGCAGTCTCTAAATTGTATCAGGACAAGGAGAACTAATGAAAAAAATAATAATCGCTTTAACTTTAATTATGTGCACTGCAGGAATGATTGCCAAAGCTTCAGATTTGGTAATTGAATCAAAAACTCAAAGTTATGCGGAAAGTGAAAATAAAATCAAATTCGACGGCGACGTAAACGTTTCTATTGATGATTTGAAAGTTGTAGGGGATTCTGCCGATGTAAATATGGACGAAAATCAACAGCTCGATACCGCAACTTTTTACGACAAACCTTACGCATACGAAATCAAAAAAAATAAAAAACGTGAAGTTAAAGCAAATATTTTGAAGGTTTCTTTAATCACAAAAATAATCAGAGCGGAAGGCGACACCCAATCCGTAGTTTTCAACGGAAAAACTCCTATTGTCGTAATTAACTCAGATGTTCAGGAATACAATACAAAAACAGGAGTTATGACCGCCACAGGAATGGTTACCATTAAATATAAAGAAATTGAAACCTTCTCTGATAAAGCAATTATTACAACCGATAAAAACGGTGATTTGAAAGATTTGGAATTAATCGGCAACGGCAGAGTCAAACGCGAAAATAACGAATCTTTTGCCGACAAATTCTACTACAACGAAAGAACAAAAGTTCTGACCGCAACAGGCAATACAACATCTAACGTATTGATGGAAGACGGAACTAAACTTATATTAAAATCAAATATTCAGGAATACGTTCAAAATAAAGAAACTTTCAGCGCAAGCGGCAATGTTCGAGTATGGTACAAAGATTACTACGCTGTAGGTCCGAAAATCAACGTATACCCTGACAAGAAAACAAACAAACCTAACGATATCTACTTTGTAGGACGTTCAAGCATTACTCAGGGCGTAAGAACAATTTATGCAGACAAAATGAAAATGATGCTGAACCCGAAAGATTTTCATGCAGAAGGCAATACACGTACTGTTATCAAAAATATCGGACACGGTTCAGACAACAACAGCAACGGAAATACAAACGGCGGAATAGGATTGGGACTGTAATATGAGTGACAAAATTAAAAAAGCTGTAGAATTATATAATAAAGGTGAATTTGAAGAAGCAATCGATATTTTCAGTTCGGTACTGGAAACCGAAAAGCCGACTGTTGAAGTTTACAATACAATAGGACTTTGCTACAACTCTGTCGGGAATACCGAAAAAGCCGAAGACTGCTTTTTAAAAGCTATAGAACTTGAACCTAAAGCGCCCGAACCTTATATAAACCTTGCGGATTTGTATTACAAGAATAAAGACTTTGCCAACGGCATAGAACTTCTTTGTCAGGGCTGTTATCAAATCCCCGACAATATGGTTTTGAGACATTTTCTTGCAAGATTCTATATGGAAGATTCCAGACTCGATTTGGCTATCGATGAATTGGAAAACATACTTGACGTTCAGCCTGAAAACTTTGACGCATACTACGATTTGGGTAAAGTACATTTTGAACTCGGAAACTATGCATGCGCTATCGAAAATTTCGAAAACGTGCTTGAATTCAAAGAAAATAACCAGTGGATTTATTTTTATCTTGCACAAGCCTACGAGGCAAACGACGAAATTGATAAAGCGATTTCTAACTATCTGAAAACAATCGCGCGCGACGACGGTTTTTATCAAGCGTATAAAAAAGTCGCAATACTTTTTATGGCACGCGGAGATTATGAAGATGCAATAGAGTATTTTGAGGATTATCTTGAACTTGATGTTCCGGAAGAAGAAAAGAAAAATATCACAGAACTGGTAAAGAGAATAAAAAAGAAAATTGGGGATGAAAAATAAATTCTGGATTGCGTTTTCGGCAATCGAACAAACAGACAGCAGCTTTATTCACAGACTTTATAATTACTTCGGTGATATAGAGGAAGCTTTTAATGCGAATTCGAGAGACCTGGAACAAATCGACGGACTGAGCGTTCGCAGGGCAGAAACTTTCTTACGTGAAAGAGACAAAATCGACCCTGATAAAGCACTTTACGGAGTCGAGAGCCGTGGCATAAATTACGTTACGCTCGAAGATGATAACTACCCGAAAATGCTGAAACAAATCTCTGACCCTCCTGCGGTTTTGTATTACAGAGGCGAACTTTTTGACTGTAATTTAGAAAAAACATTAGCAATAGTAGGCTCAAGAAAATCGAGTTACCACGCGAAAGACGCGGTAAGAAAGATTACAGGAGAATTGGCAGGAACAGATATCTGCATAGTTTCGGGACTTGCAGCGGGAATTGATACGACCGCACACGAAGCCGCAATGGACAATAACTTAAAAACAATAGGCGTAATCGCAAGCGGTTTTGATTTTATTTATCCTTCTTCAAACAAAAGACTTTATGAAAGAATCGAAAAAGGTAAAGGCGCCGTGGTAACTGAATATTACCCGACATTTCAACCTTTAAAATTCCGATTTCCGCAAAGAAACAGAATTGTCTCGGGACTTTCCTACGGAACACTTGTAGCAGAAGCTTCACTAAGAAGCGGGGCTCTGATTACAGCCAATCTTTGTCTTGAACAGGGCAGAGAGTTAATGTGCGTTCCGGGACTTATTTCAAATCCAAATACAGAGGGAATTTACAAACTTCTCAAAAACGGAGCGACATTAGTAACTCAATCTGATGATATTCTTGAAGCCCTTAATTGGGAAGTTAAGCCTGCGGAACAATTAAAAATGGATTTGAAAGATGTTTCGGAGGCGGAAGAAAAAATTTTAAGCGCATTAGAAGTCGAAGAAAAAGGCTTTGACGAAATCGCGACAATAACAAAACTTGATACTGTGGACTTGCTCACAAACTTGACAACAATGGAGCTTAAAGGCATAATAAAACAGGTAACCGGTGACAGATATAAGAGGGTATAAAATATAAATGGCAAAGGCAGAAACAGCAGAAAAAACCGTCAAAAAGACATCCGCAAAAAAAGAAAAATCACTAGTGATAGTCGAGTCTCCGGCAAAATCTAAAACCATTAGAAAAATTCTCGGAGACAGCTATACAATTGAGGCAAGTTTCGGTCATATAAGAAATTTGCCGTTAAAAGATTCTGCAACGGATAACTTAGGATTTGACGTTAACAATAACTTTGAACCTAAGTTCGAAATTATACCCGGCAAACAAAAAGTCGTCACAAAATTAAACGATATGGCAAAAAAAATGGATAGAATTTATCTGGCTTCCGACCCCGACCGTGAGGGAGAAGCTATTGCCTGGCACGTAAGACAAATTTTGAAAGTGCCTGATGAAAAAATTTACAGAATCGTATTCAACGAAATTACACCAAAAGCCGTAAAACATTCCGTCGAAAATCCGCGCGGAATTGATATGGATATGGTTCAAGCCCAGCAAACAAGACAAATTCTCGACAAACTCGTAGGTTTCAAACTCAGTCCCGTATTATGGAAACAAATCGGCAACAGAAACCTTTCGGCAGGCAGAGTGCAATCTGTTGCATTGAGAATGATTTGCGAGCGGGAAGAAGAAATCGAAAAATTCATACCGCAGGAATACTGGTCAATCCACGCAAATTTAGACAAAGACGGCAAAACTTTTGATGCTGAACTTTCCAAAATAAAAGGAAAAGCGGTTGATAAAAATATTAAAAATAAAGATGAAGCACAAAAAATCGTCGACTTTTTAACTAATTATCCGTCAGAATTTGACGTAACAAAAGTTACTAAAAAGACAACCAAACGCAAGCCGACAGCACCTTTCATCACCTCAACCTTACAACGTGCGGCAAGTTCAAAACTCGGCTTTGGCGTTCAAAAAACAATGCAGGTTGCACAAAAACTTTACGAAGGTATGGAAATCGACGGCACTCCGGTAGGTTTGATTACCTATATGAGAACCGACAGTGTCCGCGTATCAGACGACGCTCAGGCTATGGCTAAAGATTATATTCTGAACAACTTCGGGGAAAAATACTATCCTGAAGCACCTAACAATTACGTAAAAGGTAAACAAAATGTTCAAGACGCCCACGAAGCCATCAGACCTTCATATCCCGAAAGAACGCCTGAAAGTATTAAGCAATACCTTGA
The DNA here is from genome assembly GCA_948433295.1 of uncultured bacterium. GTDB lineage: Bacteria > Cyanobacteriota > Vampirovibrionia > Gastranaerophilales > Gastranaerophilaceae > Scatousia. Next base: position 20,269 of record CAOJDT010000024.1, on the reverse strand, counting down.
TAATGACCAGTTCAAACTTTACAAGTTAATCTGGGATAAATTTATGTCTTCTCAGATGACTCCTGCGGATGTCGCTAACAAAACCGTTGAAATCACAGCAGGTGATTACACATTGAAAGCCGGTACCAGCAAAGTTACTTTTGACGGTTTTCTGAAAGTTTACAACGACGCAGAGGAAGAAGAACAGGAAGCAGAAGCAAAAATTCCTGATTTGGAACAGGGCGACAAAGTTAAATGTAAAAAAGTCGAACCAAAACAACACTTCACTCAACCGCCTCCGAGATACAATGAAGCTTCTCTTGTAAAAGCGCTTGAAGAACACGGAATCGGACGTCCGTCAACTTATGCGACGATTATTACCGTAATCCAGACCCGCAAATATGTTGAGAAAAAGAACAAAGTTCTATTCCCGACGCTTCTTGGAAGAACTGTTTCTAAACAACTTTGCGCTCAATTTACAGAAATTATGGACTACAAATTCACTGCGGGAATGGAAAGCAAATTAGACCAAATCGCAGAGAAAAAGGCTATTTGGAATAACGTTTTGCAAGAATTTTACACTCCGTTTATGGAAACAGTAAATGCAGTAATGAAAACCGCAGAAAAAGTTACAATCCAAACAAATATTAAATGCCCTAACTGCGGTAAGCCGATGATTATGCGCACAAGCCGTCAGGGAAATCAGTTTTTGGGCTGTTCGGGTTATCCTGAATGTAAAACGGTTATGTCAATGAATGTTCTTTCCGAAATGGAAAACGATTCAACCGAAGCCGCTTCGGCACCGAAAGAAGCTGAAAAGTGCGAAGAAAAATGTGAAAAATGCGGTTCTGATATGATTTTTAAAACAGGACCTTACGGCAAGTATATGGAATGCACAAACGCAGAATGTAAACACCGCAAACCATACCGTCGCTCGACAGGTGTTAAGTGTCCTAAATGCGGCAACGGTATGATTGTTGAGAGAAAATCAAAACGAGGAACGGTTTTCTTTGGCTGCGATAAGTATCCTGATTGCGATTTCACACTCTGGAACGAGCCTACAGGAGAAGAGTGTCCTGATTGCGGCGCACTTCTTGTAAAAAAAGTTTTGAAAAAAGGTACGACAATAGAATGTTCTAACCGTTCCTGCGGTTACAAACGCGTTGAAGAAGATACATCCGTAGAGGAATAAAAACCGTGTCAGCGGAGGAAGGAGTGAATATGAACAAATTCGGCTTGATAGGCTTCCCATTAGGACATTCGCTATCTGCAGTAATTCATAAGGCAGGATTTGAAAGCCTCGGGATTAACGCTACATACGATATTCTTGAAACTCCTCCCGAAACACTTGTGGATAGAGTTAAATTTCTCAAACATAACGATTATGACGGTTTTAATATTACGATTCCGTTAAAACTTCCGATTTCGCTTTTTGTTCAGGAAGTTGACGCTTACGCAGATATTGCGGGCGCGGTAAATACGATTAAAATCAATGCGGACAAAACTTTCAGTGCATACAATACCGATGCAATAGGTTTTACACGTGCGATACCGAAAGATATCAATCTCAAAGGCGCAAGTGTTGCGCTTCTCGGGACAGGCGGAGCAAGCCGTGCCGCAGTATTGGGATTAGCCGACTGCGGAGTAGCGGAAATCGGGGTTTATACACGTAACATACCGAACGCAATGGACTACATGGCTTATATGAGAAGGAAATTTCCGCAAATAGCTTTTACATCTTATCAAATTGATTCTGTAAGAGATCTGTCGCGCTACCAAATGCTTGTGAACACAACTCCTATCGGAATGCTTGGACGCTCTGCCGATATGACTCCGATTGAAGAAAATGTTCTACGAACAATGCAAGAAGGCACAATTGTTTATGATGTAATCTATAATCCTAAAAAGACTGTTCTTTTAAAAAATGCGGAAAAATGCGGATTCAGAACAATAAACGGACTTGATATGCTTGTGTATCAAGCGGTAGTAGCACAGGAAATCTGGTTTGGCAGAACTCCTGACTTCAATGCAATGAAAATCGCAGCGCTTGAAAATTTATAATAGCAAAAAATATTTTCAGGTGTTTTATATTTTTTATGAATATAACTTTCTGCGGATATAACAAACCACATAATTATAAACGTATAGATAAGAATATCGTCCGTTCGGCACAACCGAAAGCGGAAGAAATTGTCTGGCTTAAGGAAAACAGAGGGTTGACGGACATCATAAATTTTCGTCGCAGTGATTTCGGAATAACATTTAACGAACAAAAACTTGCAGAATCCCTCAATATAAATTATCACTCAATTCCGACAAGTCCTCGACATCCCAAACTTGAAGATATTAAAATGTTCCTCACTATTACTCAAGAAGTAAAAAAGCACAACGGCAAAGCACTTATACACTGCTTTGCGGGAGCGGACAGAACAGGTTTTAATGCACTGATATATAAAGTAATAAACGGTTTAAGTGACTTTGATTCTGCGGCTAAAGAAATGTTGGAACTCGGACATCACAAAAAACTTTATCCGAACTTAATTGAAACTGCGGCAGAATTTATTAAAAAATTAAAAAAATAGTTATTTATTATTCCGTTCAAATTCAAGCAAATCTTGAATACGGCAGTCAAGAACCTCACAAAGCTTGTCAATAATATCAAGCCCGACATTTTTATGCTTGCCGTGAATTATATTAGATATTGTCGTGGTACCGATTCCTACTTCATCATTGATTTTTTTCGCAGAAATATTTTTTTGCCACATTAAATCTCTCAAGTTTATTTTAATCATATAACTATTGTAGATTTTTATTCACTACATTGAACTTTTAAACCGAACATGGTATTATCATACTGAATACAGTATATATGATTAATAAAAATTAATGGGACAAATTGTGGTCAAATTATTTTACAGATGGGCATATACAATGCAGTTATTCTGCATTGCAAATCTCTATATTATCGAACACACCGAATTTGCATACAAAAACATTATTATTAAACAAAGTTTGAAGAAATACTGTAAGGATTTATTGGAAATTGGAGTAATATTAGCCTTAATATAATTACTCATATCGCAAAGCGTCAATCGGATTCAAAAGAGAAGCCTTGTAGGCAGGATAGTAACCGAAAAGCACACCGATTGCACCAGAAAAACCCAATGACAGAAATATAGAAAAACTCGATATCGCTATATTCATCTGCGAAAATGTCTCTATACCTTTCGCTCCTACAACTCCGATTATTACGCCCACGATTCCGCCGATTACCGACAACAGAAACGATTCTATCAAAAATTGAATCCGAATGTCGCTCGCCTTTGCTCCGATTGCCATACGAATTCCGATTTCTTTCGTACGTTCGGTAACCGATACGAGCATAATATTCATAATCCCGATTCCGCCTACAATAAGTGAAACAGACGCAATCGCTCCCAATAAAATCGACATTGTCTTGGCAGAAGATTTAATGGTTTCCTGCATTTCCGCAAGGTTACGAATCTCAAAATCCTTATCCTGATTTTTCCCGATATTGTGGCGGTGTGTAAGGATTTCTTCTATATCGGCTTCTGTATCAGATAAAACCTCGTCGTTTTGTGCTTTTACGTTAATCATCTTAACAGAACCGGGAAAATCCGTTCCGAAAACTTTTTTCTGCGCGGTAGTGACAGGAATAAAAACCAAATCATCCTGATCCATTCCCATTCCGCTCTGACCTTTAGTTTTCAAAAGCCCGATAATTTTAAAAGGAACATTTCCAACACGCATTGTTTTATTAATCGGGTCTACATCTCCAAAAAGTTCGTTCGCTACGGTGTTTCCGACAATTGCCACCTTTGTATTATTTTTAATATCTTCTGAGGTAAAATTTCTTCCCGAAAGGATTTCGTAATTTCTGATAAAAAGATACGAAGCCGTAGTTCCACCGATTGTGGTAGACCAGTTTTGATTACCGTAAGTTAACTGCGCAGTTCCGGATGAATACGGCGCAACCGCAAGAACACCGCGCGCGAATTTCTCAATTGCCTCCGCATCCTTGAGTGGAAGCGAAGGTTTTGTTCCAAAGCCCATTCTTACCCCGCCCGAAGTCGCCGAGGCTGAACGTACCATTAAGAGATTACTGCCCATTGATTCCATATCTTTTGCAATTTTTTTACTTGCGCCCGAACCTACCGCAAGCATAATAATAACAGCGCTTACACCTATAATTATGCCCAAACTCGTAAGAATAGAACGCATTTTGTTAATTTTAAGCGAGCGAATCGCCATTGTAAGCGTGGATTTGAAATCTATCACAGTGTGTAATCCTCCATTCTTGAATTTACGGGATGAGGATTTTTGTTAATCTCATCGGATACAATATTTCCGTCCTTAAATCTTACAACTCGTCCGCAATATTCTGCAATATCAGGCTCGTGAGTAACCAGAACTATGGTTTTACCCATCTGCCTGTTTAAGTTTACAAAAAACTCCATAACCTCAATACTTGTACGCGTATCAAGGTTTCCTGTAGGCTCATCCGCAAGAATAAGCGGCGGGTCATTCACAATTGCGCGCGCAATAGCAACCCTTTGCTGCTGACCGCCTGACATTTGGTTGGGCATGTGGTCTTCACGCTTTTCCAGTCCGACGATTTTCAGGGCGTTTTTCGCACGAACAATTCTCTCTGCCTCGGGAATCCCTTTATAAATCATCGGAAGCTGAACATTTTCGAGCGCACTTGTTCTTGATATAAGATTAAAACCCTGAAATACAAAACCCATTTTTATATTTCTGACTTCTGCGAGTCTGTCTGCGTCAAGAGAAAGCATATCAATTCCGTCAAGAAAATAACTTCCCGAATTGGGTTTGTCCAGAGTTCCCAGCATATTCATAAAAGTAGATTTACCTGAACCCGAAGTTCCCATAATAGCCACAAATTCGCCCTGTTCAATCGAAAGCGATACATCATTAAGGGCGTTAAAACTGTCTTCGCCCGTTTGATATGTTTTTATTGCATTTTTTACTTCGATTAAACTCATTAGAACATCCCCGGGCCTCTGCGACGTTGTTGAGTATTTTTACTTTTTGATTTTGACGAATCCACTATGATTCTGTCGCCGTCAGAGAGTTCTTTTGAAATTACTTCAATATTAGAATCATCGCTTGCACCTGTTTCAATATTAACACGCTTCGGTTTATTCTTATCAAGAATCCACAGCCCTTGAGTTTTGTAACGCTGACCGTCAGTATTAGGATTAAATTTCAATGCAATCGTAGGTGCGCACATTACATCTTCACTCTTATCCGTAATAATAGAAACATTGGCAGTCATGCCGGGGATAAGTTTCAAATCATCGTTTTTAACATCAACGATTACGGTATAAGTTACGACGTTTGATACCGTTGTCGGAGAAATTCTTACCTGAGTAACTTTACCTTTAAAAATGCTGTCAGGATAACCGTCAAGAGTATAAGTAACCTCTTGACCGTCTTTAACTTTTCCGATATCGGCTTCCGAAACATTAACTTCAATTTGCATTTTCGTTAAATCCTGAGCGATAGTAAATAACTCAGGAGCCTGAAAGCTTGCAGCAACAGGTTGTCCCACGTCGATTTCTCTTGAGATTACCGTTCCGTCAACAGGGGCGATAATCTGTGTATAACTGAGGTTTGTCTGCGCGGTTTTCAAATTCGCTCTGTATTGGTTAACCTGAGCCTGAGCGGCTTTGATTTGTGCCAAGTCTGACAGGTAATTACTTTGCATCTGATCAAGTTCACTTTTTGCCACGAAATTTTTGGCATAAAGAGTTTTGTAGCGTTCGTACATTTTTCGGTCATAATCCACTACTGCCTGCAATCTTGCGATTTGCGCCTGAGCGTTCGCAATTTGCGCCTGATTTTGCTGAACAGTAGCTTCAAAGTTTCTCGGGTCAATTTGCGCTAAGATTTGACCCTTCTTTACCTGCGAATTAAAATCTACATAAATATCCTGTATAAGCCCTGATACGGTAGAACCTACAGATACGATGTTAACGGGGTTAATCGTTCCCGAAGCCTCAACAACCTGAGTAATAGTGCATCGTTCAAGCGGCTTTGTTGTATATTTTACTCTGTTCTTAAACATATTATAAGAAACACCGGCGCCGATTAAGGCTACGGCAAGTGCGCCTGATATAATATAACGTTTTTTGATTTTCATTATCTTTTATCCTCAACGTTTATGACAATTTCCTGTTGTAATGCGATTAATCTCTCCAAATTCGCCCTTGCTACATTATAATTGTAAACTGTTTGAACGTAGGAATTTTGAGCATTATTGTAATTTACTCTCGCGTCCTGAAGTTGAATGTAATCGCCGATTCCGACTGCATATCTTCCGTCTGCAAGTTCAAAGTTTTCATAGGTTTGCTTAACTTTCACGGCTAAGAGAGGAATTTGTTTTTCCAACTGAACCATATTTACGTAAGCATCCTGAACTTCAAAGTATATATTTTGTTTTAGCAAATCGATTTCGTTTTGTGCAAGTTCGACTTGAAGTTTACCGTTATCGATTTCGTACTTTTTACCCATAATATTTATGGAAGTTGACAAATTCAATCCCACGGAAAGAGAATTTTGATTATATTGGTCTCTGTAATTGTAACCCGCAGAGGCAGAAAGTTCAGGGTAGTATTCTCTTTTTATATAAAGAAGTGATTGCTTCATTGCCTGAAGCGTTGCGTCATAAGCCTTTAAATCAGGTCTGTTCTTATCTGCAAGTTCTACGCATTCTTCAAATGTATAAGGAAACGGTTTAAAATTAAAAGTTTCAATAACATCCATTTTTTCTACTTTTGAAGTAAGAGTAGCGTCAGAGATAGGGTCGGGCGCTTTACTTAAATCTTTTTTCTCAGAAATTTTCGTGAGACTCACAGGAATCTCTTTATTTTTAAAATTAAAAGTTTCGGTTGTTGAAATTTCGTATTCGGGAGTGTGTGCAACATACATCGAATTGTTCAATTTTACGATTGCATTCTGGTAAGCCTTAACCGAATTTACGAGTGTAACTTTTGAATCCGAAAGATTAACCTCTGCATTAACAAGGTCTATCTTTGATTTTATACCTTCGTCAAAATAAGCCTTTGTTCTCTGATAGTTGCGTTCGTTAATCTGCACATAAGCACGGTTTATGTCCATTGTTGCCTTTGTTGCAAGAACGTTATAGTAATTTGTTTTAACCCCGAAAATCGTATCAAGTACTATATCGTCAAAATTATACATTGCCGCAATCTTATTAAATTTTTGCATTTTAATTCGGGAATTTGTTTTTCCAAAGTTCCAGATTAACTGGCTCAATGAAGCTTGCGCTGTATAAACATCGTTATTATTCGACATTCTGTTATTTTTGGTCGCATTATAATTGTAACCCGTTCCGACTCCGATTGTAGGGAAAAATGCAGATTTTGCAAATTTTTCATCATTTTTCGAAATATGATAGTTATAATAGGCTTTATTTATCAAAGGGCTGTTATCCAGTGCAATCCGGATACAATCTGACATTGTAAGTTTTGCACCTTTCTGAATAACCGCAGCCTTTTCTGTAGCAAAACATGGCGTAATACAGAATATTACCGCCGTTGCAATCGTAAGGACTTTCAGTTTATCGATAGTTTTCAATCTCATAATCCTCTGATATTATACTAACGATTTAACCATATTATTTGTTCATTTTAATCATTTTAATAATGTAAATTAATTATCTTTAAAATTCCAAAAATCAGCCTGTAACATAACTAAGAACGGAATAATCTCCAATCTGCCAACAAGCATTGAAACAATCATAAAGATTTTTGAAATACCGTGAAGAGAATCAAAATTTCCCATAGGTCCTATTACGCCAAACCCCGGACCAACGTTACCCACTGCAGAAATTGACGCCGTAAGTCCTATTGTAGCATTGTTTTCCACAATCCCTATGATTACCGCCCCGAGTGCAAAGATTATAAAATAATAAATTACGAATATAATTATTTGTCTTAAAACTTCAGGGGCAACCGTTACACCGTCCATTTTGATATTAACAATAGCGTTCGGATGAAGAATTCTAACCAATTCAGCCTTCAAACCTTTAAAAAGCAAAAGCCATCTTGTCATTTTAATACCGCCGCCCGCAGAACTTGCGCAGCCGCCCATAAACATTGCCGCAAACAACAGAATCTTTGCGGTAAAATCCCACTGCGCATAATCAACACTAGCACTTCCTGTAGAAGTCATTATACTGATTACCTGATAAAGCGAATGTGTCACACTATCAAAAATTGAATAATGGTTATTTATAACAAGAGTTACCGCAATGAATGCGCTGACTGTCAAAAATACCGACAGATAAAGTTTGAATTCCTCGTTATTAAAGAATAAAAGAGGATTTTTCTTATTCAAAACTTTGTATTGAAGATTGAAACTGGTTCCCGCAAAAAACATAAAAACTAAAACTGTCCAGGTTATATAATTTGAATGATAGCCCATAATACTCTGTCCGTGCGGAGAAAATCCTCCCGCAGAGAGTGTTGACAGAGAATTACAAACCGCATCGAAAATCGGCATTCCGAAAGCTGTAAGAATAATTATCTCAAGCAGTGTCATTCCAGAATAAATCTTCCACAACGCAGACGCCGTATTTCTGATTCGCGGAGTAAACTTGTCCTCAGTAGGTCCGGGAGTTTCCGTGAAAAACATCTGACGACCTGCAACCGCAAATTGAGGCAAAATCGCAATAAATAATACGATAATGCCCAAACCGCCCAGCCATTGGGTTAAAGAACGCCAGAAAAAGAAGGCTTTCGGGTAATCAAAATGCGTAATTATCGTCGCTCCGGTTGTCGTAATCCCTGACACGGCTTCGAACAAACAATTCAGAGGATTCAAACCGTAAAAAAGATACGGAATTGCAGATAATATTGCAAAAATCATCCAGGAAAAAGTCACTACGAACAAAGCTTCCGCTTTTTTAATATCGTTTAAATTTTCAACCTTATCCGCACCTTTCACGGATTTTCGTAATATAAATCCCAGTGTTGCAGAAATCACACTTGCGGTAACAAATGGAATTACGGAATAAAAATCTTTGCAAACAACAGCGACAATTGCCGGCGTAAGAATAACTATACTGATATATTTCATTACAAGCGCAAGAGCATTTGCAAGATAGTTTAAACGCATCTATTTAACCCCAACTTTAAAAAATTCTTTTATCACATCGGCATCCTCTGCTTTTGTGAAGATAATCAGAATATCGTCGTATTTCACTTCTGTCAAACCGTTCGGAATAATTACCTTGTTACGGCGCTGAATAATTCCGATAATCGCAGGAGTCGGGAATCTTAATTCCATAATTTTTTTACCGTCAAACTCTGGTTTAACACGAATTTCCAAAACTTCGCCCTGACCCTGTTCCACTGTTGCTAGAATATCAACGTTATTTTCCGCAAGGTCATTTTTAACTTCCGCCAGCGCTGAATTTTTCGGAGAAACAGCAACATCAATACCTACTTTTTCAAACAACGGAATATTCAAAACCTTTGCTACACGTGCAATTACACGTCCAACGCCAAGTTGTTTTGCAAGAAGCGAACACAAAAGATTTTTTTCATCATTGTTAGTTACACTAATAACAACATCGGCAGAACCTATTTCTTCTTCATCAAGAAGTTTCAAATTTGTACCGTCACCGTGGATGATAAGCGTATTTTTCAACTCTTGTGCCAAGAATTGACATCTGTCATAATTTTTTTCTACGATTTTGGTTTTAATTTTAAGAGTTTCGAGATTTTTAGCCAGCATCAAACCAACATTTCCGCCGCCGATAATCGCAACATTCTTGACGATTTCTTTTTCATGGAAAAAAGTTCCCGCAAGAATATCAAGAGAATGCGAAGTTCCCATGAAAATAAGTTTGTCTTCCGCAAGAAGTTCAGTTTCTCCGTTAGGAATGAAGAGTTCGCCGTTTCTTGTGATACCTACAATCAAAGTATCAGTTGTAAAACGGCAATCTTTAATCTTTTTATTAACAAGGCTCAAATTAGGCGTAACTTTATATTCCAGAAGTCTCGCCTTGCCGTCTGCAAAATTCTCAACATCAAGCGCTTTGGCTACGGTTACAATTCTGAAAATATCCTGAGTAAGCAATTCTTCAGGCCAAATAATATAATCAATAAAGAAATCACCGTCATTGATTCCATTTTTTTCAAAATAAAGCGTATTTTTATATTCTTCTTTGCTGACAAAACAAATCGTTCTTATACCACTCAATCTTTTTGCTGAAAGACAGGCAACGATATTAGCTTCATCAACCGCAGTACATGCGATAAACACATCGGCATTCTCGATATCCGCACATCTCAAAACCCCTATATCACACACGTTACCCGTAACAAAACTGATATCAAGTTTTGAGAATTCATCTGTTTTATTTTCTTCTCTGTCAATAATTGTGATGTCGTGGTCTTCAAAAAATTCAGTGGCAAGCAGACATCCCACTTCCGTGGCGCCGAATATTACTATCTACATTACAATGAACTACCTATATAAATTACCGCAAACAGAACAACCTGTTGAATTATCTGAAGTACAATCAATGCAACAATCGGAGAAAAATCAAGACCTCCGTAAGACGGTATAAATCTTCTGAATATATCCAAATATGCGTCAGCGATATTTCTTACAGTAAACCACGGCTGTTTTTCCCATCTGATATTCGGAATCCAGCTTAAGAAAATTCTCAAAAGAATTATCACATAAAAAAGCAGGAATATATTATTTATACCGTTTACTAAGCCTCTAAGCATTTATTTCATCCTATAATTGTGACTTTGATTTTGTAAGAGCGCATTCGCAATTTGTTCTTTCAGCAGGAATTTGCTCAATCATATTAAATAACAAGTTTTTAAGATTTTCAAGGTTTGAATTGAACACTTCAATTACTTCGTGGTGAGAAACTGGAGGAACATCTCCTACAAGACCCGCATCGTAATCGGTAATTAATGAAATATTCAACGGACACATATCAGCTTCTTTTACAAGATAAGCCTCTGGGAACGCGGTCATATTAATAACTTCCCAACCTTGATTTGTAAAGAATTTAGATTCAGCTTTTGTAGAGAATCTAGGACCGTTGATTACAACAACCGTACCTGTTTCGTGAACGGTAATTCCCAAATCTTTACCTGTTTTAATCGCAAGTTGTCTTAATTCAGGACAATAAGTTTCAGCAGGAGACGGGTGTGTAACAATAGGGCCTTCGAAGAAAGTAGATTTTCTTCCGTCAGTCCAATCTACAAACTGGTCACAAACTACAAAATCACCAGGCTTAACGTGTTTTTGCAAACTTCCTGCAGCGCAAGGTGAAATAACTCTTTCAACCCCTACAGATTTCATTGCCCAAACATTTGCACGATAATTAATCATGTGAGGCAAAATAGTGTGATTTCTGCCATGACGCGGCATAAACGCAACTTTATGAGGTCCGATTTGTCCGATAAGCAAATTATCACTCGGCATTCCGTATGGAGTTTCAACTTTTACTTCTTCAATATTATCAAGGAATTTGTAAAATCCCGAACCACCAAAAACACCTATTGTAGCTAATTTTTTATCTGACATATCTTTTTCCCTTTCATTTTTCTAAACAAGTTAAATAGATTATAACCAAAAAAATTTTATTATGCAATTTTTACCAAAACCCATCTATAAGCCATAATACAAAAATCTTAATATTACTCGCAAAAACACCATGTTTGCGGTATAATTCAGACATAAAAGTCTTAGTTTTTAAGGAAAGAGGTATTTTTATGGCTATCAGATTTGACGCCGGGGAAGTTATAACCGCAATGGTTACACCGTTTGATAAGAATAGAGAAATTGACTACAACAAAGTAGAAGATTTAACAAAATACTTGATTAATAACGGAAGTGATACTATTCTCGTTGCAGGTACCACGGGCGAAGGTCCTACTCTCACCCACGAGGAAGAAATTGAAGTATTAAGCACGGTAAAACGTGCAAATGCAAATAAAGCAAAAGTTATTATGAACGCAGGCTCAAATTGTACAATGACTGCCATCAGAACTGCAAAACTGGCACAGAAAGAAGACGTAGACGGAATTCTCTCTGTCGTACCTTATTACAACAAACCTTCTCAAAAAGGTATGTACGAACACTTTTCCGCAATTGCAAAAAGTACCGACTTACCCGTGATTATTTATAATATTCCGGGCAGAACCGGCGTTAACATGCAGCCTGAAACCGTAGCAAAACTGGCAAAAGAATTTGACAATATCGTCGGAATTAAACAAAGTTACGCAGATATGGATGCGATTACAGAAATGAAAATACTCTGCCCTGAAGACTTTTCTATATATTCTGGGGACGACAGCCTTACGCTTCCGATGATGTCTCTCGGTGCAAGAGGCGTAATTTCCGTAACTTCACACATTTTCGGCTCGGAAATGAAATCTATGATAAGAAATTATAAAACAGGTGAATTTCTTGCCGCACTTAATATGCACAAAAAATTATACCCTGCGTTTAGAAAACTTTTTATGGCGCCGAACCCTGTTCCCGTAAAAGCAGCGCTTGCCCATAAAGGTATTATAGAAGAATTTGTACGCCGTCCGCTCGTTGAATTAACAGATTCCGAAAAATCAGATTTATTCAGCGTTTTGGACAGTGTCAAAAATGATTAGTCCGTCGGGCTATCAAATTTTATTTAAGTTTTTAATAAAATTTATGAGAGCCTGTGGAAAACCGACAATTTTAAAATAACAATAAAAATAACAGTTAAAAGAGGATAAAAAAGTGAAAAACAAAATCATTATGTTTTGGGCAATTGTACTTATTGTAATCGTTTCAATAATTACAATTTTCGTAAAACCAACCAAGCTCGGGCTTGATTTGGTAGGCGGTTCCCGTCTCGTAATCGAAGCCGAAGCCACAAAAAATGTTCCTGTAATTACTCAGGAAGTTATGGACAGACTACAATTCGCTATCGAAAACCGTGTTAATAAACTCGGCGTTGCTGAAACAGTTGTTCAACAAATCGGAGAAAAAAGATTATTAATCGAAATTCCAAACGTTACGGATTTAAAAGAAGCAAAAGCCTTCTTAGGCGAGACCGCTCAACTTGAATTCAAAAAAGAATCAGTGGACAAAAACGGCGTTCAAACCTGGGTAGAAACAGGTTTGACAGGTCAAGATTTGTCAAAATCAATGCTTACTACAGATTCCGCCGGACACTGGGTTGTTTCTCTTGAATTCAAATCGGAAGGTTCCAGAAAATTTGCAGATTTAACAAAAGAACTTGTCGGAAAACCGATGGCAATATTCTTTAACGGAGACCTTGTTTCCGCACCGAACGTAAACGAACCTATTTACGGCGGCAAAGCTCAAATTTCAGGCGGAGACAGCGGATTTGCTTATGAAGAAGCAGAAAGAATGGTTAACCTGTTAAATGCAGGCGCTCTTCCTGTTCCTGCAAAAATTGTTGAAGAAAACACCGTTGGACCTACTCTCGGTGCTGACAGTATCGCAAAATCCAAAGTCGCAGGTATTATCGGATTAGGATTTGTAATGTTATTTATGGTATTCTACTACCGAGTACCCGGTTTAATCGCAGACATCGCACTTGTAATCTACAGCTTAATGCTCTTTGCACTCTTCAAGGCTATCCCTGTAACTCTGACACTTGCGGGCATTGCAGGTTTTATTCTCAGTATAGGTATGGCAGTTGATGCAAACATCCTTATATTTGAAAGAACAAAAGAAGAGTTGAGAGCGGGCAGAAATTTATTCACCGCTATTAATTCAGGTTTTGACAGAGCATTCACAAGTATTTTCGATTCAAACATGACAACAATTATCACCTGCGCAATTCTTTATATGCTTGGTACAAGCATTGTTAAAGGTTTTGCACTTACACTTGCACTCGGCGTAATTGTTTCAATGTTCAGCGCAATCACAATAACCAAAAACTTCATGCATTTAATCTTCGGTACAGGCGAACTCAAATACCCTGCACTTTTCGGCTTGCGTAAAGACGAAATCGGAAAAGGATTTGAAGTTACCGAAACAAAACGTGAAAACGCTAAATTCGGTATTTTGGACTAAATTTTATACAAAGATTCTTCGGGCAAATGCTCTCAGAATGACAAAATATAAGAGGAAAAGAAAATGAATGAGATAACATCAAGACACTTAATAGACATAGTAAAATACAGAGTAGTATGGCTGTGTATTTCGGCATTATTACTTTTGCCGGGAGTTTGCGCACTGGTTTACTCTGCAATTCATAACGAAAACCATATTCCGCTGAAAGTCGGTATTGATTATACAGGCGGTACAATTTTGCAGTACGGAGTTAACAAAAATATTTCTAACGAAGATATTGCAAAAACCCGCGAAGACTTACAAACAATCGGAATTGAAAATCCGTATATCCAAATTCTTCATGCGAATTCCGGAAATTCAAATGATTTAAAAAACATTATTTCAATCAGAACAAAATTTATCGGACAGGATGAAGATACGGTTAACAAAATTACGGAAAAACTTTCCGCAGAATACGAAAACCCTGAATTGATTTCTGTAAGTTCTGTAGGACCGACACTCGGTAAAGAATTATTCAAAAATTCATTAATTGCGTTAAGCCTTGCATTTTTGGGAATTATCGCATATCTTTCAATTAGATTCAAATTTGATTACGCCCTCGCAGCAATTCTCGGTATAGCTCACGACGTTTTATTTGTAGTGGGAGCATTCTCATTACTCGGAATTTTATACAATGTTCAGATTGACGGATTATTTATTACCGCAATCCTTACAGTTGTAGGCTTCTCTGTTCACGACACCATCGTAGTATTCGACAGAATCAGAGAAAATCTCCGTTACTACTCTAAGAAAATGTCTTTCGGCGAAATCGTAAATGCGTCAGTAAACCAAACTTTAGCAAGAAGTATCAACACATCTTTGACAACATTAATAACCCTCGGTGCCTTGTACTTCTTTGGTGGCGTAACTACAAAAGATTTCGTACTTGCAATGATTCTGGGTATTGCAATCGGAACATATTCAAGTATATTCTTCTGTTCTGTCCTTGTTGATATTTGGGAAGACAAGAAAAACGACAAATCACCTGCCTCAAAAACAGCAGCAATGGTTTAAGGAAATATTTTTTATTGAAAAAAGACCTCTCAAAATCAGAGGTCTTTTTTTAATCTAAAAAATCCCAATCTCCATCAATCCGATCTTCAAGAATTTTTAATAATTCAGAAGGACGAAGACCCAACCCTAATGCAAGACGCCAAAATGTTGTTAACTGCGGGTCTTTTTTCCCCTCCATAATATAATGAAGCACACTTCTAGGCAAATCGCTTTCATATGCAAGAATTGACTTTCGCTTTTGTTTCCCCAGTTCTTTTACAACTGTTCCCAAAAGAGTGCAAATTTCTTCATTTTTTTTAATTCGTGCAGGTTGCATAAACTTAATTTATATGTTAATATAAAATAAAGTGTCTCGTACGAGACATTTTTAAAGGAGGGTTGTATGAAAAAAAGTTTAATACTCAGACGAAAAGGATTTACACTTGCAGAAGTACTTATCACACTGGGAATAATAGGGATTGTAGCCGCGATGACAATTGAGTAAGTATCGAGAACAAACCACAATGACAAAATTGAAAAAGTTTTATACCACGATGTCGCAGGTTCAGTTACGAGCGATTGCCGAACATGGCGAAGTTGATTCTTGGGACTGGGTTCCAAGTGGCGGAGAAAGTAACAACCAAATCGTTCTTGAGTGGTATAACAAATATTTCGGTCAATATTTGAATGATACAAAAATAATAGACAGAAAAGTTCTTAAGGACAATGAACTTGTGGACGGAGGAATTACGGTTCAGCTTGCTGACGGAACTATTCTTAACGTAGCAAATTTTGCAGGCGGATATTTACATTTAAACTATTTTACCAATTACAAAACCTTCATGGATGAAACAGCCGTTCATGGTAAAGATAGCTTCTTGTTCGGATTTTCGGCAGATACAAGATCTGCGGAGCAAAATTGTTTAAAACGCATCAACGGTTATATTTGCGGACCGAATGAAAACAACTTAAAAAATGACAGTTGGGGCGGATGTTATGTCAAAAATCCAACCAAGGGTAATGTATATTGCACTCGACTTTTACAAATAAACGGCTGGAAAGTTCCTAAAGATTATCCGTTCAAATTCTAATATAAAACAGCCTTAATCGCAGAAATCATACCCTCTTCAGAAGCAATATTTTTTCCTGCAATATCAAATGCAGTGCCGTGTCCTGGAGACGTTCTGATTATATCCAAACCTATTGTCATATTTACGGTTTTGTCACCCGCAACTGTTTTAATCGGAATTAAACCCTGATCGTGATAGTTTGCAATATAGCAATCGTAAGGATTCTTTTCACCTTTAAAATATGCTTTTGCCGCTTTCACAAAAAGAGTATCAGCAGGTAGCGGCAGGGTTATATCAACACCAAGTTGACGTAATTCATTTATTGCAGGATTTAAAATCTCGATTTCTTCCATACCCAAAATCCCATCCTCTCCCGAATGAGGATTAAAGCCGCAAAGTGCAAATTTCGGATTCACAATATTCAAATGGGATTGAAAAAACTCGCGCAAATTGACAATCTTTTCAATTACAAGTTCTTTTGAAAGATTAATTTCTTTCAATGCGCAATGCCTTGTCAAAAGCAAAACTCTAAAATCCCGAGCAACAAAAAGCATTTCTGCAAGTTGTCCGTCATGCGAAAGAAAATGCTGTAAGATTTCGGTTTGTCCGTTAAAAATATGTCCTGCAAGGTAAAGCGCATTTTTCGCAACGGGAGCGGTAATTATTGCACGCGGCTTCATTTCACAAACTTTTTTCAAGGATTGGAACGAAAATTCGCCCGCCTCTTTTGTCACCATGCCTGCCTTAATTTCGCAATCATAAGAAATTTCAACAACTTCATAGTCGCGATTAAGTTTTCCGTAAAAATCCAGAATCTTTTTATTGGAAACTATTACAACGTCATCCACTGGCAAATCCAGTCGATTTAACGCCTTTATGGTAATTTCAGCCCCAATGCCGTTCGGATCACCCGTTGTAATCGCAATTTTATTTTTATAATTACTCATGATTTTCAAAATATTTCAAAATATCAATTAATGTATTCACTCCGCCGAGATTACCCGATTTTGTAACAATCCGGCGAGCATTATGGTCAAGACTCAACGCAATTGCAGGCGCAACTTCGTCAATCAATTGCAACTGATTTGCCCCGATTGCCTGACAACATTTATAAGAAGTTTCGCCGCCCAGTGTTATAAGAATAACAGATTTTCTCTCAACAACCCTCCTGGTAAGTTCAGCGAGAAAATCTGTAATAACGCTTGCAAGATTAGACTTGGTAAGCTCTGCATTAAGCGAATCTTCCGAAAAACCGTCAAAATCTCTGATAAGATTCGAAGTATGCACGGTTACAATATTGTTAGTACCAAGATTATCAACAATTCTATCAACCAATTCTTCTCGAACCCCTTCAAGAACCGTTTTCATATCAAGATTAATCACCAGAAGATTTTCAAAATCGTCAGACTCTTCAAGTTTTACAATTTGATTGGCTGTAATTTGCGTCGCACTACCTGAAATAACGAGTTTAGGTAATTCAGGAAAAGTTTTGACAAAATGCTCAGGATTCAAATCTGAAAGCCATATTCCGCTCAAAACCTGTGCAGCCGCAGCTGTTCCTACAGGTAAAATATTGTACTCAGATTTTCCCATAGCCAAAATAATTTGTTCAATATCTACAGTTGAAACTGCATCGACAACAATAACCTTTTTACCTGAAGAAATAAGCTCTTTAAGTTTCATTAAAATCGGACCGGCACCTTTCATTACTGTCGTAAGTTCAATTGAGCCGATAACCTCTCTGTTTTCTTCATGAAGCTGAGACCTTAAAAGCGTTGGCAAATGAGATTCAAAAATAGGTGAATGCGGATCTCTTGCCATTTCGGTTCTTTCGATAGGCACACCTTTTAAAAGATGGTAACCGCCTATAGTAACCCGACCCTCTTGCGGAAAAGCAGGAATAATAACAGCAGCGTCAAGTTCAAGAACTTCAAGCATCGCAAGAACTTCTACTGCAATATTTCCGCGAACAGTTGAATCTATTTTTTTATAGAAAAAATCAGGATTGATATTTTCTTTTAAAAAAGCCGTAGCGGCTTTTGTTTTTATATAAGCGGTCTCGGGTTCAACATTTCTTGATTCTGTAGAAATAGCCCACGTTTGAGTTGTATTAATCTCAACTGGTGCATTATCGGTATCAAGAAGAATTTGAGTATTAGCACCTTTCATCTGAAATTGTAGAGCAGTATCGTTTGCCCCTGTCAAATCATCGGCAACAATCCCGACCACATTAGAATTTATTATCATAATACTTCAGAATCTCTTTTTGAACCCAATAATCTTATACCTGTAGCGACAACTAAAAAATTTTCTCTTTCTGTGCCTGTAGCTTTATCAGTCCATTTGCTCTGACTGATCCTGCCTTCTACAGCAAGCTGCGTACCTTTTTTAACATATTCCCCGGCAAATTCAGCCTGTTTATCCCAAACATCAATATTAAACCAGTCTGTTGTTTCGGATTTTGTTTTTGCATCCCAGCGGTTTACTGCAACAGAGAAATTTGCTTTAACTTTTCCTGATTCAAAATATCTTATTTCAGCATCTCTGCCGACACGACCTACGACTACAACTGTATTCATTAAAACCTCTTTTCTGATATATTTTCATGCGCACAAGGCACAGCATGTTTATATTGTACAATAAAAATATATCATCCTACGAAAATGTAAAGTTTTTCTAATTAATTACAGTCATCTTTTTTATCAACCCAGATAATCGTAATATTTTCAGGCTTCCTGAAAGGATTGTCCAAACCTTTTTGTGTATAAGGATTTTTGGCAATCTTATCATATTCGTTTATTTTTTCATATAATTTTTTTGTATAAGCCAGTAAGTTCATAATTTCACTTTCCCTACTATTACCTGAGTATATTATGAGTTTTTTTATCAGTAGAATAATCCCCGCAAAGTGGAATCTTTTGTAAATCTTGTTATCCGTTGGAGTAATCCTCTTTTGCAATTGAAATTTTTAACCCTGAAAGTTACACTGCAAATGATAAAGGAGAGACTAATATGAAAGAACTCAAAGGCACTAAAACCGAACAAAATCTTATTAATGCTTTTGCGGGTGAATCTCAAGCTCGCAATCGTTATACAATGTTTTCAAAAATAGCAAAAAAAGAAGGTTATGAACAAATCGCTGAAATTTTCCTTGACACTGCAGAAAACGAACGCGAACATGCAAAACTTTTTTATGAATACATCGGCAATACTATCGGACATGTTGACGCATATTACCCGTTTGAACTCGGCAATACCGAACAAAACCTTGAAAGCGGCATGAAAGGTGAACGTGAAGAATGGGAGGTTCTTTACCGCAAAGGAGAAGAAGACGCCAAAGAAGAAGGTTTCGATGAAATTGCCGAAACTTTCAGACTAATTAGAAGTGTAGAAGAACACCACTCCGAAAGATATGCGCTTTTGTTAAAAAACGTAAAAGAAGAAACCGTTTTTTCCAAACATGAAAGCGA
The DNA here is from genome assembly GCA_948433295.1 of uncultured bacterium. GTDB lineage: Bacteria > Cyanobacteriota > Vampirovibrionia > Gastranaerophilales > Gastranaerophilaceae > Scatousia. Next base: position 594 of record CAOJDT010000024.1, on the reverse strand, counting down.
AAAATGGGAATGCAGAAAATGCGGATATCACGTACATTCAACCACTGCCCCGAAAAAATGTCCGCTTTGCCACCATCCGCAGGCTTATTTTGAAATTGATTCGGAAAAATTTTAAGAAAAATCGCCTTTTGAGGCGATTTTTTAATGTCGTTTACATTTGATTTTAATCGTTTTTAGTCGTATAATTATTAAGACGATGAGTAAAAAAGTAACGGCTATAATTTCATTAAGTGCACTTGTCACTATATACGGCGCGTATTATTGGGGAATACCCGCGCTTCTTAACAAGCCGACATTTGAAAACTTCCTTGAAAAAAAGATTTTTGAAACAAACGGTTACAAAACCGATTTTACCAAGCTAAAATTCAAAATGGGTAAACTCCCTGCAATCTGGCTCAAGGCGGATGAAATTGCGCTTATTAATGACGATGGCTCAAAACCGCTGAAACTTGAAAATGCTGCTATCAAACTTCAACTTCTGCCTCTGATTTTAAAAAAAGCCGAAATAAGCGTTTTTCAATCAGTTAATTCAACCGCAAATTTAACTTTTGATAAAAAAGGGCAGTTCAAAATCGGACAATATATTATTAAACC
>CAOJDT010000023.1 GCA_948433295.1 uncultured bacterium | reverse complement strand
TTCCATGATTTTCTTTGTGTTATCATAATAACACAAGCAAGGAAGAAATGACATGAAAATTTTAAAAATATTAATTACCCTTAGTTTAATTATTGCAGCGCCGCTATGTACGGTTGCAAAAACTACACCCGTTAAAGCCGATAAAATTGAATATATGAACCTATCGTGGTGGGAAAAGTTTGGAGACAAAAATCTTGATAAAAATCTTGAATTTGCCTATGAAAATAACAAAGATTTGAAGATTGCCGCAGCATCCACAAAGCAGGCACAACAGGTCGTGAAAATGGCATTTGCAGACAGACTCCCCCAATTAAGTTTCGACCCGTCGTTCGGGCGTGAATTCACATCATCCGACGTGCGTTTCGGTGATATTTTAATTCCCGATTACAAGCAGAGCAGATTTTTAATGCCTTTGACAATGACATACGAAGCCGACATCTGGGGCGAAAATTACCTTAAAACCAAAAGCGTTAAGCAGAAGCTTGAGATGATTAAACAGGACGAAAGAGCGTCTTATATTATGATTACCACAGCGCTTGCGTCGAATTATTTTAACCTTATAAAAGCCGACAAGCTTATCGAAAACCAGTCCGCACTTGTGAGTTTGCAGGAAGAAATCGTGAAACTTTACGCGAAAAAATACGACGGCGGACTCTGTTCAATTAACGATGTACTTGCAGAAAAACAATTACTTACAATATTTAATGAAGATTTGAATAATCTCAGGGAAAAACAGGACGTTCTTGAAAACCAGTTGAAAGTGATTCTCGGCGACAGGAATGTAGTAAATGTCGAAAGAAGTTCGTATAACGATATAAAAATGATTGAATTTCCGCTTGATATAAAATCAGAGGCAATCCAAAACCGCCCTGACCTTATTAAAAGCGAGTATTATATAAAAAAAATAGGAATTGATGTAAAAGTTGCACGCCGTAACTTTTTGCCGAAATTTATACTTTTCGGACAGGTAGGATTTAACTCTTATCAAACCTCTAATATGTTCGGCTCGCATACATTTCTTTCAAATATAGGTGTAATGCCGTCGTTGGACTTGTTTACTGGCGGACGAAAGATGGCAATGCTAAGGTTCAAAAAATACGAGTACGAAAAATCATTACAAATGTATGAAAAAACGATTTTGACGTCTTTACAGGAAGTCAATGACGCCCTTGTAAGCGCAAAAACCGCCCGTGCAAATCTTATGTCAAGTAAAGAACGTTATGAACTGCAAAAAGAACAGTTCCGCCTTGCAGACAGAAAACTTCAAATCGGCTCGGCGTCGAATTTAGAAATTCTGAAAGCAAAAGAGGCGCTTCTGATTTCAGAAAAATCAAATATTTCAAACACGGTTGATGCGGTAATTTCCGCGATAAACATTTACAAATCCGTGGGCGGCGTGGATTACATGCAGTTCGAGGAAGCTATTTAATTAAAAAAGCCTCTAATATTAGAGGCTTTTTATATATAAATCAATTTCTTCATCCGTGTTCATTTCGGTTGCGGCAACGAGGACTTTTTTATCGTCAAGTTTTAAGCCGCCGATAATGTTTGCGGATTTAAGTTTCGCAAGAAATTTGTCCGCGTCATCAACTTCTATCACAAACTCATTGAAGAAATTATCGTTCAAAGTTTCCACACCTTTTGCGGCAAGTTTTTCGGAAAGTTTATGAGCGTTTTTAGCACTCAAATAACCCGCCTGACGGAAACCTTTCTCGCCTAAAAGACTGAGGTATAAATTTGCCCACAAGCCCATAAGTGCCTGATTTGAACAGATGTTGCTCGTTGCTTTTTCGCGTTTAATATGCTGTTCGCGCGTTTGGATTGTAAGTGTGAAAGCTTGATTTCCGTCTTTATCAACAGTTCTGCCCGCAAGACGTCCCGGCATCTGGCGCATGTATTTTTCACGACACGCCATAACTCCCGCATGCGGCCCGCCAAAACTTAACGGCATACCCAATGATTGAATGTCCGCAACCACAATATCCGCTTCTGTCGGAGGTTTAAGTATTGATAAAGTCGAAACATCAACACATACAACCAACAAACAATCTACAGGTTTAATTTCAGTAATTTCCCCGTAAAAATCAGGATTCTGAATGAGTACGCACGCGTAATCCGCAGTATTTTCAGGAATTTCATCAAAGAATTCCACCTGAATTCCGTTTGCCCAGGTGTAAGTTTTTATTACATCAAGATATTCGGGATTAAGTTTTTTAGAAACAAGAACCTTATTCTTTTTAGAAATTCTCACAGACATCAAAATCGCCTCGGCACATGCCATTGCTCCGTCGTAAACCGTAGCGTTTGCAATGTCCATGCCCGTAAGCCTTGCAATCATAGTCTGAAATTCATACATAATCTGCAAAGTTCCCTGTGCAATTTCAGCCTGATAAGGCGTGTAGGCAGTCAGGAATTCAAACCTATTCGCAACCTGTGCGATTGCTGCAGGAACGAATTTATTATACATACCGCCACCGAGAAAGCTTACGTAATCCGTATTATTTTTCTTTGCAAGCGATTTAATTCGTTTTTGAGTTTCCATTTCACTCAAAGGATTTTCAAGCTTAAGTTCGGGCATTCTTGCCGCGTTTGGAATTTGTTTAAACAAATCCTCAATTCTGCTTAAGCCTATACTTTCGAGCATTTCAGTTCTTGTTTGTTCGTCGTGTACTAAAAAATTCTTCATTATTCCAATTCTTCTTTATAATCTTCGTATTCCAACAAATCGTTTTGTTCTGACGCATCACCAGTAGCCTCAATTTTAACGAGCCAACCGTTTTCGTAAACGTCTTCGTTAAGAGTTTCGGGAGCATCAACAAGCGCCTCGTTAATTTCTATAATCTTGCCGCTGACAGGCATATAAATTTCGGAAGCGGCTTTTACTGATTCAACGGTTGCAAAAGTTTCATTCTTTTTAAAATCGACGCCTACTTCAGGCAATTCAAGAAATACAATATCCCCGAGTTGCTCAACAGCGTAATCTGTCAAACCGATTGTGTAAGTGTCATCATCATTTTTAAGAAGGTACTCGTGAGATTTTGAACATAGAATTTTTTCTGTAATACTCATTTTTATTCTCCTATATTTTAATTTTGTTTCTTTTATCAATAAACGGACGTTTTACAACTTCCGCATCGTGAAGCTTTTCCCTTATCATAACTTGAACAACCGAACCGTTGCAAATATTTTTGTCATTTTTTACATAAGCGAGCGCAATATTTGTATTCAAAACAGGTGAAACCCCGCCGCTTGTAATAACTCCGACTTTTTCTCCGGCTTTATAAACTTCATATTCATGACGTGCGATTGATTTATCAAGCATTTTCAGCCCGATAAGCTTTTTGTCCGTACCGTTTGCAATCTGGTTCATTATAACTTCTTTGCCATTGTAATCTTCTTTTTTGTCTTTCGGAACAGACCACGACAAACCAGCTTCTATCGGTGTTGTATTTTCGTCCAAATCGTTTCCGTAAAGGTGAAGCGCGGCTTCAAGCCTTAATGTATCACGTGCCCCGAGTCCGATTGGTTTTATGCCAAATTCTTTGCCGTATTCCAAAACTTTATCCCAAAGTTCTTCCGAAAATTCATTTTCAACGAGAAGTTCGTATCCGTCTTCGCCCGTATAGCCTGTTCTTGAAACCAACATTTTACGTCCGCAGATTTGTGCGGGTTTAATAGTAAAAGATTCTTGTTGAGTATCAAGTCCCATTTTTCTTAAAAGAGCATCAGCCTTAGGTCCCTGAACAGCAAGAAGCGAATAGTTATGAGATTGATTATCTATTTTTACGTCAAGCCCTTTTTTATTTCTTACCATCCAGTTCAAATCCTCGTCAATTCTTGCGGCATTGCAGATTACGAGGTAATAATTAATCCCGAGTTTATAAATAATAAGGTCGTCGATAAGCCCGCCTTTTTTGTTTGGTAATTGACAATAAACAGCTTTTTCGTAAGTGAGTTTTGAAATATCCTGAGGAACGATTTTTTGCAAAAAGTCTAAAGACTCTTTACCCGACACAAAAACTTCTCCCATGTGCGAAACATCAAAAAGGCCTACATTTTCTCTTACGGTCTTGTGTTCATCAATAATCGACGTGTACTGAACAGGCATATGCCAACCTGCAAAATCAACCATTCTTGCACCAAGTTCAACGTGTTTATCGTGTAAATAAGTTTCTTTAGTCATAATCATCCCCCTTATTCGTCTATTGTCGGTTTAAGAGGCGAAAATGTCAAGTTGTTAATTTATCTAACTGTTCTGTATTTTTTTGTATAATTCAATTTGTTTATCCGTAAGATTTTTCGGAATAACAATTTTAATTTTTGCGTTGAGATTTCCGAACGTCCCGTCTTTTTTCGGCAGACCAAGATTTTTAAGCCTAAGAGCCTGACCCGATGAAGTTTTCGGAGGAATTTTAATACCGATATTTCCGTGAAGAGTAGAAATCTCCTTTTTAACGCCTAAAACAGCCTCAGGAGGCGTAATTTCTACTTCTTTTGTCAAATCTGTTCCATCGATTTCGTACTCTTTATCTTTAAAATGGATTATCAGATACAAATCGCCTGCCTGACCGTAATTGTCAACTTTTCCTTCACCTTTAAGCCGAACTTTCTGTCCTTCCTTGACTTCGGCATGAAGTTTAACTTTTATGGACTTTGTGACATTTGTAAAACCCGTTCCGCCGCACGCCGAACAATATCCGCCACCCGGAGGGCATTGCGTGCATCGTTCCATTTCAGAAAAATTGACGTTAACAGGTTTTTGATTAAATATATCTTTTGCCGTAATATTCAAGGTTTTTGTAATATCCAAATCTTCCTTAGGCGTTTGACGGCGTGTTGTTCTCTGCCCGCGTGAAGCCTGCTGCGCACCGCCAAAATCAAATCCGCCGAAATTCATTCCTTGAGAGGCTCCGCCTCCCATCATATCTCCGAACAGAGAACTGAAGAAATCAGAAAAACCGCCCATATCCTGCCCGTTAAAGTTGAAACTTTGATAGCCGCCGCCCTGACCGCCGCCAAAGTTAAAGTGTTCAAATCCCGGAGGAGGAGTGTAATTCTGTCCGCCCTGCCAGTTTGCACCCAAACTGTCATAACGCTGACGTTTAGCCTTATCACCGAGAACTTCATAAGCCTCGTTTATATCTTTAAATTTGCCTTCGGCCTCTTTTGTTTTATTTACATCGGGGTGAAATTTTCTTGCAAGTTTTCGGTATGCAGATTTAATTTCGGCATCCGAAGCGTCTCTTTTTACACCTAATATTTCATAATAATCTTTATATTCCATAGTTTTCTCCTATTCTCATAATAATATAAATATTACGAATAAAGGAAATAATTAATTATTTTTTTATTTTTTAATATTAGCGAACCCTATATTTGTAGTATCATAATCTTATGGATATTGTATCAAACAGCTTAAAATCTTTAGAATTTGATAAGGTTCTTGAAAAACTTGCGGGATTCGCAAAAATAAAACAGAGCCGCGAACTTTGTCTTGCGCTTTTGCCGTTTGATACAAAAGAAAAAATCGAATCTGAAATCCTTTTTACACGTGAAGCAAAACAAATCCTTGATATGCCGACAGATATTCCGATAGGATTTGTCGCTGATATTCTTGCGATTCAAAAAAATGCACTTGTGAGTTACCTTTCGGAAGTGGAACTTGTTGATATTGCAAAAACAATGCGCTCATCAAGACTTGTCAAAAATTTTCTGAATGAATATTGTGCCGAAACCTCCAAACTCGGCGGGCTTGCAATGAACCTGATTTCATTCAAAGAACTCGAAGACAGAATTTTTGATACGTTCGACGATGACTTACAAATAAGAAAAGACGCAACTCCCGAACTTAGAGGACTTTTCTCGTCGCTCAGAGACACGGAAAAAAATTTGAAATCGAAAGTTTCTGATTTGTTGAATTCTGCGGACTTCACGAAACATTTGCAGGAAAATATTTACACAACCCGCGACGACAGAATCGTTTTTCAGGTAAAAGCACCAAGTAAAAATAAAGTGAAAGGTATTGTTCACGACGTTTCCGCAACTAACAAAACTTTTTATATCGAACCCGAAAGCATAGTTCCGCTAAACAACAAAATCCGAGAAATTCAATCGCAAATCCACGCGGAATATGTCAGAATTTTAGCCGAACTCACGCAGGCTGTAAAAGATGAATTACGCCCCATTAAACACAGTGAAGAAATTCTGGCTAAAATAGATTTCCATTTTGCAAAAGCGCGTTATGCAGTAAAAGTTCAGGCGTCGGAACCCGAAATTCAAACAGAACGAATTATTGAATTTGAGAACATGAAACACCCGCTTTTAATCGGAACAGTCGAAAATATCGTAACCAACAACTTTGAAATCGGAAAAGATTACAAATCCATAATAATTACAGGCTCAAATACTGGCGGAAAAACAGTTACAATAAAAACAATCGGACTTTTTATATTAATGGCAAAGGCAGGTATGTTTCTGCCTTGCACTATGGCAAAAGTTTATCCGTTTGTACGTGTGTTTGCAGATATCGGTGACGCTCAAAGAATTAAACAAAGCCTTTCGACATTCTCATCACACATGACAAATATTATCGAAATAATTAACAAAAGCGACAGAGACACTTTCGTACTTCTTGACGAAATTTGTGCGGGAACAGACCCGCAGGAAGGCGCGGTTCTTGCAAAAGTTATTCTGGAAAATCTTGCCTCAAAAGGAGTCTGTTCTACAATAACCACTCACTACGGAGAATTAAAAGCGCTGGAATATTCAAATCCTTATTTCAAAAACGCATCGGTGGAATTCGACACACAATCTCTCCGCCCGACTTACAAACTTTTAATAGGTATCCCCGGTTTGAGTAACGCAATTTCGATTTCCGCTAACCTCGGACTCGCCCAAGAAATTGTCAACAAGGCAAAAGAAATTCTTATTTCGGAAAAAGACCAATCCATTATCGTTGTCGAAAAACTACAGGAAACTCAACAGAAACTTTCTGAAAACCTGAAAGAAGCCGAAGAATTGAAAGAAGATTCAGCTCAAATAAAAAAAGAATACGAAGAAAATCTTTCGGAAGTGAAAAAAGATAAGAAAAAAACGATAAAAACAATAAAAGATAAATTCAACCGAGAAATGCTTTCAGTTAAGGCTGAAATCAAAGATATTCTTGACGAGTTGCGTAAAGAAAAATCAGAAAAAATCGCACGTCGTTCATACGCACGACTCGCAAAACTGGAAGAAGGCTTCCGTGAAAAAATCGGCAATTATGAAGAAAAAGAACAGTATGCCGAAATTAATTGGAATGAGGTAAAAATTAACGATAAATTAATTCTAAAAGAAATACATCAGCCTGTAACAATTCTTTCATTACCTGACAAAAACGGAAACATTTTTGTTCAGATGGGTAATATTAAAACAAAAATCAAAAAGAACAAACTCGCACCTTACGACAAATCTTACGAAAAAAAATCAAACGGTTACAAACCTTCAAGTTTTGAATCATTTGAATTCAAACGTATTAACCTTTCCAACCGTCTGGATTTACGCGGATTCAGAGTGGAAGACGCCCTCGACGATTTGGAAAACTATCTCGACCGAGCAAGCCTCGCAAACCTTTCACCTGTAACGATTATCCACGGACACGGAACAGGAGCTTTAAAAAGTGCTGTAAGAGATTTTCTCTCTTCATCACCCTACGTCGCAAAATTCAGACCCGGAGAAGATTCTGAAGGCGGTGACGGCGTAAGTATTATAGATATAAATTAGGAATTAAGAAAAATAGGAAAGAGCAAATGACATTATCGGAACAAGCAAAAACCAAATTGACTTGTGATTTGGTTTATCTATGGGTAGACGGAAATGACCCGAAAATTATTGAAAAAAGAAATTTCTGGAGAGAAAAATACGGCAAACCGATTAATCAACAAGCGGTAAATGATTGTCGATTTATTGATAATGAAGAATTAAAATATTCACTTCGCTCCGTCGAAAAATATGCTCCGTGGATTAACAACATCTATATTATTACGGATAATCAGGTTCCCGGATGGCTTAACACATCAAATCCTAAAATTCATATAATCGACCACACAGACATAATGCCCGCAGAAGCATTGCCTACATTTAACTCTACCGCACTAGAAACATGCCTGCACAAAATAAAAGGGCTCTGTGAATATTTTTTGTTTGCAAATGATGACATGTTATTTGCAAATCCTACAAATTTTGACTTCTTTTTTAATGAAAAGAATTTACCAGTATTCAGAGTCGGACATGCATTAAACACTTCATTATCAAAAAATTCGATATATTATTCTCTTTTATTATATACATACGATAAGATTAACAAAAAGTTTGGAACAAATTTTAATGAAGACCCTGACCACAACATTACACCTTATAGAAAATCCGTAATCGAAGAATGTATAAAAACTTTCCAAAAAGATTTTGACTACGTTACAATGTGTAAATTCAGAGAAAACAATACTATTTTAAGAACGGCATACTCTGCATACGGCTGTGCCATCGGAAAAACAACACTCAAATCAATTAACCGAAATAAAATTTCACTTTTGGAAAAATTTTTGTATACTATTACTAATTCCCATAAAAAAGATTCCATATATTTTAGCGGACATTCAAAAAACATTATTAAAAAAATAAAAAAATACAAACCAAATTTAATATGTATTAATGATGATGAAAATACACATACGAACGACAGGTTAAGCATAAAAAATACACTGGAGTCCCTTTTCCCTGAAAAATCAGCTTTTGAAATCTGACCTAATACAAATAAATGTTGTAGATTTTCCAAAATGTGATAAAATTTAATTAATCACACTTAGGAGACAATTATGGACATAACTAAAATAAGAAACGAAAATGAGCTTGTAGATTTGTTCTGCACGCTTGCCGAAATTCCATCACCTTCTCTTCACGAAGAAAAGGTATCTCAATGGATTAAAAACTACTGCAACGACAATAACATTCCTTGCGAATTTGACGATTATCATAATATTTATATTGACATTCCTGCAACGGATGAATCCAAACAGCCGATTATGCTGTCTTCTCACATGGACGTAATAGGAGATGACAGTCCGGTAAAAACTTACCTCGACGGAGAACTTATACGAGCAGAAGGAAGAACCCTCGGCGCAGATGACAAAGCAGGAGTTGCAAATGCTCTTTACCTTGCAAAATACATTGTTAACTCTGATATTAAACACGGTGGATTAGAAATCACTTTCACCAGAGATGAAGAATCGGGAATGTCAGGTATTAAACACGTAAACTTTAAAAATATAAAGTCAAAATATATACTTGTTCTCGACAGCGATTCTCTCGGTCAATTAATGACTTCAGGCGCAAGCTATACACTTGCGACAATAGAGGTAAACTCTTTCCGCGGAGGACATTCGGGAATTGATATTGCGGATACCACACGTGAAAACGCGGCAAAACTCATCGCAGATATCGTAGCTAATCTTCCGCAAGGAGTTTTCTACTCGGATGAAAACCATAACGTCGTAACATCATGCAACATCGGTGGAATTGTTTCGGGCAACCCTGATGTAACAAATATTATTAACACTTACGGCAAAGCAACTTATTCAATCAGAAGTTCCAGCCGCAAACACGAAAAAGAACTCACCGACAGAATTCTGTTTGAAATAGAAGATTTTAATAATGAATATAAAGGCGTAGCACAGGCAAGTGTAAAATTCGAAGAACACCTCCCGCCGTTTGAAAAATCCGACGATGATTTTATACCGATTCTTTTTGAAACCGTTGCCAGAAAAGTCGGAGTTACACCTGAAATCTCTTCTTTCCACGCAGGTGCGGAAACTCACATTTACGCAAACAAACAAAATTCTAACGGTGAATACTTTGCACCGTTTCTTGCAGGTCTTGCAGATGTGTGTAATATGCATTCGCCTGAAGAAAATCTGAATTACAAATCTTTGCTCAAGGGGCAGGAATTAATAAGAGAATTCTTTAAAGCTTATAATTCATAACTGAAAAAGCTCCGTTTAAACGGAGCTTTTAATTTTAAAAATTCTGCAAAATCAAAAATTATATTGCTAAAGTTGCAGCTTCAATTTCGAGTTCAACAGGAGTTTCATCAACCTTTTGAATCTTCGAACTGAGTTCATTTTCTTTTGCAGCCTTAGGTGACGGAACAACAGCCACTGAAGGGGCAACATTTGCAGGAACAGGAGCCGCTGTTATTTGAGCTGCAGGTTTCGGTTTTTGAACCGCAGCTTTCATTGCAGGGTCAGGATTTGCTTTCAAATGATGGTAATCAGTCATAATTTTACTTACAAAACGTCTTGTTTCAGCGTAAGGTGGAACCGAATTGTATTTTTTTACATTTCCAGGACCTGCGTTGTATGCCGCAAGTGCCAATTCCATTGAACCGAACATTTTGTACATCATTTTGTAGTACATAATACCACCTTTGATATTATCGTTCAATGAATACGGGTTCAATCCCATTCTTCTTGCCGTTGACGGCATAAGCTGAAAAACTCCTACTGCACCATGGCTGCTTCTTGCAGCGTGTCTGTAACCTGATTCGGTTTTTGCAATACTTAAAGCTATAGCGGGATCAACTCCCATTGAGATAGCATGTTTAACTATCGTCGCTTTTACGGTGTTTGTGTCAGAAGCCTGAGCAGGCGCAGCCAACATTAACACTAGCGTAATAGTGAATAGTAATAGTTTTCTCAAAATGTAATCCTCTGGTTGTAAATTGAAAATCCTTAAAAGCAAGTGCACCATCTCTTTTGTGTCAGGTTTTAACCTTTAAGAATAAAATTTATATCAACAGTGTATATCAAACACTTTTCGATTTCAACCCCAAAAGCCGATTTTTACGAATTTCACAAAGCTGTATCCCTCTGATAGCAATACTTTTCATCAATTGTAACATTTTCAAATTTAAGATTTCTTTTTTAAAGTTATTTTTAATGCAATAGCAAGCGCAGCAAGGATTCCGGAACCAAGAATCCAAAAAACTGATTTTGGGGTATCTTTTGTTTTTTCAAAACTCATTTTCTTTTGCATAGAATATACATCACGGTTAAGAGCTTTAAACTTTTGACTAGCCTCTGCATCTGAATATAAAACAGGTTTGTAAAATTTATCGGGCGCAGAAATTACCCCGATATTAAGTTCGGGATTATTCATAGGTCTGGGCGCAATATTATTATTAACACTTACCATAAACATTCTAAAACAAAACATACTTTAAAATTGCGCTTACCAACAAGTTTATTTCTGTATTGTAATATTCCTTGACAAATAAAATCGAATAAAATAAAATGAGAATTGTTATCAAGTTTCGGGCAAAAATGAATTACTCAAAACAGAGAGAAAACATTCTAAATACATTAAAAGAAAATGTTGTCCACCCGACAGCTGAATATTTATATGATATATTAAAAAAAGAGAATTCAAATATCAGCCTGGCGACGTTATACAGAAATCTGAACCAACTGGCTGAAAACGGGATTATAAAAAAAATAGACGGACTTGAATCGTCCTCTCATTATGACCATAATACCCATGAACATTATCATTTTATATGTGATAATTGCAAAAAAGTTTACGACATTAGTGCGGATGTCGCACCTAATCTGGTGAAAAAGGCACAGGAAGAGACAGGTTTTACAATCACGAACTCGGATATAGTATTCCACGGGATTTGTAACAACTGCAAAAATAAAGGAGAATAATTATGGAAAAATTTCAATGCACGGTATGCGGCTACATTTATGACCCTGAAGAAAACGATGGTGTAAGCTTCGAAGCATTGCCTGAAGATTACACTTGCCCGCTTTGCCACGTTGGTAAAGACATGTTTGAAAAATATGAAGGTTAATATTAAAATAAACTGTGCGGCTGAAACTTAAAGCCGCCTTTTTATATAAAACAAAAAAGGACTACTATGTCAGAAGATATTTATAATATAGAAATACAACCCGATAAAGACGGAAATTACAATTGGCAATGTTTTGTTTGCGGGGCAATTCTGGTGCAAAAGGAAAAACCTGACTTTTGTCCGTTTTGTAGCAAAGAAGAAACTTATTTTATTAAAATTCAAACTCGACAGTAAAACAAGGAGAAATATAATGAAATTTCGTGAAATTAAGAATAACGTTTTTTATTGCGGCTTAAACGACCGTGACAGAAGAATCTTTGACGAATTGATTCCGCTTGAACACGGAACAACTTACAACTCTTATCTCGTTAAAGGAAGCGAAAAAGTTGCAATTATTGATACAATGTATCCGCCTAAAACAGAAAAGTATTTACAAAACCTTGAAGAAAACGGCGTTGACCACGTTGATTATATCATTGCAAACCACGGTGAACAAGACCACTCAGGAAGCATTCCTGCTCTTTTGAAAAAATATCCTGAAGCAGTTGTAGTTACAAATGCAATTTGTAAAGGTAACATTATGGAAATGCTTCTTGTTCCGGAAGAAAAGATTCAGGTTATAAAAAACAACGACGAATTATCACTTGGAGATAAAACTCTCAGATTTATGATTGCACCGGGAGTTCACTGGCCTGATACAATGTTTACTTATATCGTAGAAGATAATATCATTTGTACATGCGATTTTTTAGGCGCACATTATACATTTGATGATATTTTCTGCCCTGATTCCTGCGAAGTTGAACACAGCGCAAAACGTTATTACGCTGAAATCATGATGCCTTTCAGAAACCTCTGTAAAAAATATACAAAACAAATCAGAGATTTAAACCCTGACATGATTCTTCCAAGCCACGGTCCTGTTTACAAAAACCCTGATTTTATTCTCAGTTTATACGAAGACTGGACTGCGGATGAAGGAAAAAATCTTGTATTAATGCCTTATGTATCAATGTACCACAGCACGGAAGAAATGATTGACTATGTTTCTGAAAAACTTATCGAAAAAGGAATCCGTACACAAATCTTTGATATAGTAACAGGAGACCTGGGAGATTTGGCAATGGGACTTGTAGATTCAACTACAATAGTTATAGGAAGTTCAATGGTTCTTGGCGGTCCTCACCCGATGGCTGTCAATGCAGCTTATCTTGCAAATCTTCTTAAACCTAAAGCAAAAGCCGCTTCATTTGTAGGTTCTTACGGATGGGGAGGCAACCTTTTCGGAACTTTGGGCGAAATTTTATCAGGCTTAAAAGTTGATGTAATTGAACCCGTCTTGATAAAAGGTAAACTAAAAAAAGAAGATTATGAAAAACTTGATATTTTAGTTGATTCCATATATAATAAACATAAGTCGTTAAATTTAGTTTAACGTTACAGATATGGGGGAATTTATGATAGATGGAATTATGACAAAACTCGGGCTGACAAAAATTGACAAGACAGGAGAGGCAGCGAGAGTAAAAAAAGACGAACCTGTTTATACAGAAAAATCACCGGATAAACTGGTTAGGTCACCAAATAAAGACACCTTTACTTCCTCCAAGCAAACAGACAACAAAAAATCATAAAAGAAAAAGCGGCAATATAAGCCGCTTTTTTAGTATTAATATTTGTAAACCATAATAGGAATTAAGGCAATTATAAAACTGTTTAATCTTTATAAAAATATGAATAATTGCAATGTAAAATTATACAATCCGATATATTCATCACCAAAATTACAATCCGCAAAAAACGACTCCAAAACCTCACAAAACAACAATATTGAAACCTCAATCTACAAACAAAAGGGAATAAATATTCCATTCTGCGGACTGGCAAAAGGGACTGATGAAATAGAAGAACTGTGCATAAAAATGCTTCGTCGGGTCAGAGAAAATCGTTACCGAAAATATGACGAAGAAGGGATTAAAGAAATAGTTTCATCACTGCACCAAATAAAAAATTCTGATGAGAAAAAAGCTGTTCTTGAAGAAATTTTCGAGGTAAAAAACGAAAATAACAAACAAAAATTAGATAAAAATTTTATAAAAAATTTGGTTAATATCAACGCAAACCGTTCCGAAAGTCAAAGATATGCAGTTCTGGATTTTGCTCAGTACGAATTGGATACCGCAACAAAACCGATGATTGCGTTCTCTAAATTAACAAAAGAACAACAAGACAAACTAACCCCGATAATTGAAGATATCGGAGATGTAATTTCAACAGACTTTTTCAAATCGACATCGGATATGACATTAACGCAGCAAGAACTTTACGATACACTCAGAATCCCTATTTACGCTCATGAAGACCTTGCAAAATTACAGGGAGAAGCCGCAAAAGATTATAAAATCGAAAACTTAAAAATTTTACATGCCGAAAAGAAACACTTTGACAAAAGCGAAATTTTTACAAATAACTCGGCTAAACAAAAAGCGGTTTCCTGTGTAGAAAAAATAATTGATTATTTTATGGAAAACTTATTATAAAAAGGGCGGAAATTATTCCGCCCTCTTTGTTATTTTCTATGCTTCAGCCAATTCTTTTGCAAAAGATTCGCCGCGTCGAGCATTAATTTCTTCTTCTACTTTTGAGATGAATTCATCAACGCTCATTGTGCCGACCTGACCGATACCTCTTGCGCGAACTGCAACGGAATTTGCTTCGATTTCCTTATCGCCGATTACGCAAACGTAAGGAATTTTCTTATCTTGAAGCGATTCTCTGATTTTGTAGTTCATAGATTCAGAACGGTCGTCAAGTTTTGCTCTGATTCCTGCCGCACGCATTTTCTTATAAACTTCTTCCGCGAAGTCTGCGTGTTTTTCATTAGAAATAGGTACAATTGCAACCTGTGTAGGAGCCAACCATGTAGGGAATGCGCCTGCATAGTGCTCTACGAGAATCCCATGGAATCTTTCCATTGAACCGAATACTACACGGTGAAGCATAATCGGAGTTTTCATCTGACCGTCTTTATCCTGATATTTGATGCCGAATCTTTCAGGAAGGTTAAAGTCAAGCTGAATTGTAGCACATTGCCATGTTCTGCCGATTGCATCTTTAACTTTGAAGTCGATTTTTGGACCGTAGAAAGCACCGTCACCTTCATTGATTTCGTATTTCATACCGCGTCTGTCCATAGCTTCTTTCAAGCCTGCTTCTGCTTTTTCCCAGTTTGCAATTTCGCCTACATAACTTTCAGGACGAGTTGAAAGTTCAACTTCAAATTCCATTTTAAACATTGCCATAGTATCCGCAACAAAATCAATAATTTCATTGATTTCATCAACCAGTTGTTCAGGCGTACAGAAGATGTGAGCATCGTCTTGAGTAAAACCTTGAACGCGGGTCAAGCCTGACAATGCACCTGATTTTTCTTTTCTGTAAACAGTACCGAGTTCAGCCATTCTGAGCGGCAATGAACGGTATGAGTGTCTGTTTGCCTGATAAATCAAAATATGAAACGGGCAGTTCATAGGTTTTACGATAAATTGGTCATCTTCTTCGTTTTCTTTTTGAATGAAGAACATATTTTCTTTATAGTGGTCAATGTGTCCAGATAATTCCCACAATTTTGATTTAGCGATTTGCGGAGTATTAACGATAACATAGCCGCGTTTTCTGTGTTCTGTTCTCCAGTAGTTTTCAATTTCTTCACGGACAACAGCAAGGTTAGGGTGCCACAAAACAAGTCCGCCGCCGATTTCTTCTCTTACTGAGAACAAATCGAGTTTTGAACCAAGTTTTCTGTGGTCGCGTTTTTCTGCTTCTTCAAGGAAGTTTAAATAATCAGCAAGGTCTTCTTTTGTCCAAAACGCTGTTGCATAAATTCTCTGAAGCATTTTGTTTTTTTCGTTACCGCGCCAGTAAGCACCTGCAACTTTCAATAATTTTATAGCATTGCCTTTGATATAAGAAGTATTAGGAATGTGAGGACCTGCGCAAAGGTCATTGAATAAAACATTTCCGTCTTTGTCTTTTGTTAAGTACAAAGTAGGATTGTCGTTTCTGTGTTCTTCAAGGAGTTCGGCTTTGTAAATTTCTCCCTGAGCCTTGAATTCGGCAATTTTCGCATCAACATCTTTTACTTCATATCTTTCAAAGGTAAGATTTTGTTTAATGATGTTTTTCATCTCATCTTCGATTTTTTGAAGGTCTTCTTCTGTGAAAGCATGCCCGTCGGTCAAATCGAAATCATAGTAAAAGCCTGTGTCCGTAGAAGGTCCTATAGCCAACTTTGCCGAAGGGAAGAGCTTCTGAACAGCCTGTGCCATAACGTGAGATGCGGAGTGTCTTAATACACCCAAAGTTTCGTTGTTTTTTTCCATTTTATAATCTTTCTATCCTTTTAAGCGTCATAATGAACAAATGACAACACTCATATATTCATGACTCCCGCCTGTGCAATTAAAAATTGCTTCGTTCACTCGCTGCGCTTTGTTCACAACGGCGGTATCGTAATGTTCGCCCTGTCCGCCTTGCTCTAGCAAGACGGCTCCGGCTCACACCGGCTGACGCTATGGGGTGGATCCCCCTAACTGCTACAAAAAAAGTTTATCACCAATAAACATTCATTACAAGAATTTTCATGTTATAATAAGAAATCAAGGAGAGTTGCAAGATGAAAAATAAGAACAAATTTCAATTGAATAAAATTTTCGGTCTTGATAATTTATATTTAGGAAATAAAAAGTTTAAAAAAGTTACGATATTAGGGCTGGATATTTATTTTATAGCAGGAGAACAAGTTATCCCAAATTACTGGGAAGATGATTTCAGAGAATATTTCAAGAATAATAATATCGCATTAAAAACCGAAAACTTAAAAAACGGTCTTGACGATATTTCGTGTGAATATATTGATAAATTTCTGGAAATCGAAAAATACTGGAATAAATATATTAACCCTAAAATCACGGGTTGGACAAAATATGATTTAGAATTAATGAAAAAATATGAAGACGAAAGTTTCACTCCACCGTTTTCAAACATAACAAAATTCAATCCTTTTATATTCCAAAACCAATACGGATTGATAGATTTGCCGAAAGAATCTTTAGAGAAAATTAACGGAAAATACATTATTGATGCCGGCGGACTCAACGGGGATACCGCAGTTATGTTAGCGGATATGTTTCCGCAATCAAAAGTCTATGTTTACGAACCTTTGATAGAAAATGTTAAAACAATCAACAAAATTATAAATGAAGGTAACTATCAAAATAAAATTATCCCAATTCAAAAAGGACTGGGAAATGAATACGGTGAAGTTGAATTTGAATTCTGCGCGAATCGCAACAGTGCAAAAATTGTTCCGCTTGATAAAGATTATGCAGGAGATAATTTAGGACTGATAAAAATTGATACTGAAGGTTTTGAAACACAAATTATTGAAGGGGCAAAAGAACTTATCAAAAAACACAAGCCCGTTCTTGCCATAGCAATTTATCATACACCTGAAGATTTCTTTGAAATGAAAGATAAAATCAGAGAATTAAATCCTGATTACAAATTTATGATAAGAAGAAGCGAACAGATAATCGCTTCTGCGGATTTGGTTCTGATTGCGTATTAAAATTTTTGATTAAACAGTTGCACTATTTCCATATAGTAAAATTTATAGTAATATATTCCCATACATAAGAGTTATTTGATAAGGGGATATTATGAAGAAAATAATAATTACTTTTGCGCTATTACTGACGGGAACTTTCTCTCTTGCCGTTGAAAATGTTTATACTTTTGAAAACGGACAGACGGTTATTATAAAAGAAGTCAGAACCAATCCGATTGTAACAATGGATACCTGGATTCGCACAGGTTCAATTAATGAAAACGAACAAAATAACGGAGTTTCACATTTTCTTGAACATTTATTCTTTAAAGGTTCAAAAAATCATGAACCCGGAGAGTTCGACAAACTTCTTGAAACAAAAGGCGCAATCACTAACGCCGCAACAAGCAAGGACTTCACCCATTATTACATAACAATCCCGTCAAAATATTTTGAAGAAGCACTTTCGCTTCATGCGGATATGCTTCTCAATCCGCTTATCCCTCGAAAAGAACTCGAAAGAGAACGAAAAGTTGTCTTAGAAGAAATTTCTAAAGACGAAAATTCACCTAACCACATGGTTTACGATAATCTTGTAAGCATGCTCTATACAAACCACCCGTATAAAAGAAAAGTTATCGGGACAAAAGAGATAATTGAGAATATTCCGAGAGAAGAAATTCTTAACTATTATAATACATGGTATACTCCATCAAATATGGTAACGGTTATTGTCGGAGATGTGGACACAGAGGATGTTCTTGAAAAAATCAAAAGAAATTTCAAATGTAATCCGCAAAAACCGCCTAAATCAAATTATCCTAAAGAAAAACAATTAACAAAACAAGCTAAAAAAATCGCATATCTTCCGTCTCAATCGGGCTATATGCTTATCGGCTTCCGCGGAACGACAATTTCCGACCCTGATTCGTATGCACTGGATGTTCTTGCAACAATCCTCGGCGACGGACGCTCTTCAATTTTCTATCAGGAAATCAAAAACAAGTCTCAGCTTGCGTTTTCAATTTCAGCATCCAACGCAGGATTCCGCGATGACGGTATTTTCTACATCTCGGCAAACTTTACGCCTGATAAATTAAACAAACTAGAAAAAACTATTTTTGATAAAATCAACGAAATTAAACAAAACGGCGTAACTCAAGAACAGGTAAGCCTTGCCAAAAATCTTATAGAAAGAAATACCTACTACGAACGCGAATCCATCTCAAATATCGCACAAGAACTCGGATATATTATGGTTACGGCAAACGATATCCGAGTTTACGATGATTATGTCGCAAATATAAGAAAAGTTACGGCAGAAGACGTCAAGAAAGTAGCAAACAAATATCTCGGAATAAATAAATCCGCAGTGTCCATAGTTTTGCCGGAATCTTCAAAAGAAAAAGAAATTGCAAACAAAACTGCGGCTCCCGCTATTGAATCAAAACTCATAAGCGAAAACAAAAACACTCAAAAATATCAACTTTCGAACGGAACGACAATTTTAATAACTCCTAACGCTTCCAACGAAATCATTGCAATAAATATTTTTGCAAAAGGCGGAAACTTCTTACAGGAAAAATTCGGAACTTCAAACCTCACAGCATCAACAATGCTTAAAGGTACTAAAAAATACACCCAACAGGAACTCGCAGAAGCACTTGAAGATAACGGGATAAAAATCGCTCCTGCTGTTCGTTCCGATGCTTTTTCAGTAACCGTATTAACTACAAAAAACGAATACGAAAAAACACTTTCGCTTTTAAACGAAATTATTAATAACGCAACTTTTAACGATTACGAAATCGAAAAAGTTAAAACAGAAAAACTTAATGCAATCAAACAATCTCGTGACATCCCGTTACAAGTGGCTTTAGAAGATTACAAACATCTTATTTTCGACGGAACCCCGTATTCAAATTCCACAAAAACTCTTGAAAAAAACATTCCGATAATCACCCGCACAGATATCGTTGATTACTACAACAAAATATTTGCGCCGCAAAATATTGTTGTCTCTGTTAACGGAAATGTCGATAAAGACCAAACTTTAAAAGCTTTCTCTACAATGTTTAAGTCAACAAATTCTGAAAAATTTGCATTCACACCGCATATTCAGGAAATTAAACCGATAAAATCAGCGCGAGAAAGCATTAAACAAGCACCTGATACAAATACGGATTGGATTTTCCTCGGCTGGCAAACCGCAGGAATGAATAATAAAAAAGATTACGCAACTTTGCAGGTAATAGATTCGCTTCTCGGAACCGGCATGAGTTCACGTCTTTTCAAAAACCTCAGAGACCAGGAAGGGCTTGCATACCAACTCGGTTCAAGTTATTCCGCTAACGCTCTCAAAGGTGCGTTTTTGGTCTACATCGGAACAAACCCGCAAACACTTGAAAAATCACAAAAAATGCTTCTTGCAGAAGTTAACAAACTAAAAACCGAATTTGTAAGCACAAAAGAACTTGAAGAAGCAAAAGAAAAACTTCTCGGGCATTTTGTAATTTCGCAGGAAACAAACCTTGATAAAGCTGCTACAGTAGGCTGGTTTGAAACAATCGGCGCAGGCTATGACTTCACCGACGAATACGAAAAACTGATTAATTCGGTAACCGAATCCGACATAATAGATGTTGCGAACAAATACTTCAACAACAACTACGTACTATCGATTGTGAAAAAATAATTTATGTATCGGGTGCTATGCGCACCCAAATCCATTTAATAAACATTAAATTATTTTTAAGGGACTATGCGCCCTGAATCCCAAAATCACATTTTATGTATTTGGGTACTATGCGTACCCAAACCCGCACTAACATTCTTTTTCTTTTTTGCGATGAAAAGAAAAAGAACGTTAGGCAAGAAAAAGAAACACGCGGTCTAAATACAGGCACTAAACTCAACCTGAGATGTGTGAACTCGCTTCGCTCAGACAGCACACATCCTGTTAATGTTTCGTTAAGTGCCTCTAATCCTGACCGACCTTCGGTCGGTTTTAGGAAGGTGCGGAAACGTAGTTTCTGCTGACTCGAACCATTTGGTCACGTTTTTCTCTTTCTTTGGTTGCGTTTCTTTCTCTTTTACTCGCAATAAAAGAGAAAGAAATGAACTGCGGGTCGTAGGGCTGCACAAGCCCTACATATATAATATGTAATGCAAGCAATAAATAAGGGGCAAATTGCCCCTTATTATTTTCTATGTATTAATCATACGCTTGAGTTCGTCAGGTCGCGAAGTTTTTGACATCGCATCTTCCAACGTAATAACACCCTGTTTATATAACGCAGAAAGCGCCATTTCAAGAGTCTGCATACCCATACCCTGGTTCATCTGGATTGTAGAATAAATCTGAGCGGCTTTTGATTCACGAATAAGGTTTGCAATCGCAGGCGTTACAAGCATAATTTCCTGTGCCATAACACGGCCTTTTTTCGTTCCGTCAGGTTGAACCTTTGGCAAAAGGGTTTGTGAGAATACAGCCTGTAAAGAGTTTGCAAGCTGTACACGAATTTGTTGCTGTTGACCTTCCGGGAATACGTCGATGATACGGTCAATAGTTTGTGCGGCAGACGAGGTGTGAAGTGTTCCGAACACCAAGTGACCTGTTTCTGCAGCGGTCAATGCAAGTGAAATAGTTTCGTGGTCACGCATCTCACCTACCAGAATAATATCAGGGTCTTCACGGAGTGCGGATTTAAGAGCATTTGCAAACGAACGTGTATCCATACCTAATTCACGTTGGTGAACAATACTTGATTTTGAGGTGTGAACAAACTCGATAGGGTCTTCAATCGTAAGAATGTGTTCAGCCTTTGTTGTGTTAATATAGTCAATCATTGAGGCAAGCGTTGTTGATTTACCTGAACCTGTAGGTCCTGTTACAAGAATCAAACCTCGGGGTTTTTCTGCTGTTGCTCTTACAATGTCGGGTAGCCCCAGCTTATCAAACGATGGAACAGTTGATGTAATTGTACGGAAAGCCGCCGCATAATTTCCTTTATCTTTATAGAAATTAACACGGAAACGGCTCAACCCTTCAATACCGTAAGAAAAGTCGAGTTCCCATTCCTGTTCAAGACGTCTTCTCTGTTCTCCGGACAACATCGGGAAAAGAAGATTTTCTACTTCTTCAGGGGTAAGAGGCGGATAATCCATACGTTTCAACTTACCGTCAACACGGATTGCAGGAGGAAGTTTACTTGAAATATGCAAGTCACTGCCGCCTTCTTTTACCAATCTTTCTAAAAGTTCTCCAATTTCAACTACCATTTTATTTTCCTTCTTTCTCTATTCTGAAAAATTCATTATTGCGTCAGACTCTTTCATAGCTGTTTCAAGCAAATTATAAGTCATATAAGCGCCAAGTGCTACAGCTTTCGGATCCAAATCCGAATTATTAGCAGCCTCAATAATAGCCGTATTTATTTCGGGATTCTCATCTTTAATATAGTGAATCATCTTTTTACGCCAGGACGGCATATCTTTAAAAATTTCCAAAAATGCCGCTGCGGCTATCTCTTCCGTAATTACAGGTAACATATTTGACCTCATTATAGTAATATATTTAGGATTATATCTTATTTAACAAAAAAATATAATCATTTGTTTGAAGTATAATTAATTGTATGAAGCTTTTAAATTTAAAACTCACTGATTACAGAAATTGTACAAATATAGAACTTGATATGAATTCCGATAAAATTCTGATTATCGGAAAAAATGCACAGGGTAAAACCAATATTCTTGAAAGTATTTATTTTCTTTCGACTTTAAAAAGCCCGCGCACATCAAATAATCTTGAACTTATAAATTTTGAAGCCGAAAAAACAGAAATTGATTGCGATTTAATAAAAGCAGACACGGAACTGGAACTCGGATATATTTACACAAAAGAAAAAAGCCGCGAATTAAAGATTAATCGCGTAAAATCTCGTCCGAAAGACTTCAAAACCGTTTTAAAAACAGTTTTGTTTTCAACAACAGACTTACTGCTGCTAAGAGGAAATCCGTCAGACCGCAGAGATTGGCTGGATAGGGCAATTTCTCAGGTTTATCCCGCTTATGACGACAGACTTTCCAAATATGACAAAATTCGAATCCAAAAAAATAACTTCTTAAAAGACCTTGCAAAAGGTAACACTTTTGATGAAACTCTTCTGGAAGTTTATAACGAACAACTTGTAATTACGGGAAGCAACATCATTTTCTTACGCAAAAAATTCCTCAAAGAAATCGAAAAAATCGCAAAAGAAAAACATAAAATAATAAGTGAAACCGAAGAATTAAAAATAGATTACGATTGTTCGTTTTTAAGCGGAGAAACAGAACTCGACGAGATAGTAAAAAAATTTCACGAATCACTCACGGAAAGAAAAATCGAAGAAATTCGCCGCTGTCAGTCTTGCGTAGGTCCGCACAGGGATGATATTATTTTTTATATAAACAATAACGAAGCAACAAAATTCGCCTCACAAGGTCAACAACGAACTATTGTCCTCGCACTCAAACTCTCGGAACTCGATATTATTACGGATAAAACGGGCGACGAGCCTGTTCTGCTTCTGGATGATGTTCTGGCAGAACTCGACGACATAAGACAAAATTATCTTTTAAAATCCATTAATAACCGTACTCAAACCATAATAACATCTGTTGATACAATTTTATTTGAAGAAGAATTCCTAAAAGACGTCAGGATTTATAAAATAGAAAACGGCTCGATAAAATAAGTTAAAATGCATATTATAATAATAATTAAGCGAAATACACGGAAATAAGTATTCACTTTTGTAAAGAAAATTTCTATAATGTTTACATAATTTCATGTTTATTATTACATGATTGGTAAAAACAGGACGGGTTACAAATTGCTAAATAATTACGAAAGCTTTGATAATTCAGAAACAGCGTCAAGAAAGTCTGCGCTCATTCAAGAAAGAGTCGGACTTGTTTCTACACACATGTACAAACAATTTCTTGACTATCAACATGCAACTGTCAATACTAACGAAATTTTTATCCGTATGATTGACAATTTGCAGGAAGTTGCAGAGATTCTTAAAGAAGCTTTCTCTTCACGCGGCGTAACTACTCAAAACATTTACGTCGACTTTGATCAACAAAAATCCGTCGTAATTATGAACATTCTGTGGCACAAAATAAGTTTTACAACCCGTTGTAACTTCCAGCCTCAGGCTCTTTACCGCGAAAACGGCAACCACATGTTTTCCGGAAGAATTATGGCGATAAGAGGAAATTATAACGAATTGATGACAGGCGTAAAAGACCACGACGAAGAAATGGTCAGACTTTTAGATAACGAAGTGGCGTCTTTATTTATTCCCGCAGAAAGCAGCCAAAATTGTGTACTTAAAATTAAACACCTCTCTAATCGTGAATTATACCTGAATCAGGTTGACGCACCCCGTGAATTTGTTTTGAAAGTAACCGAAACAATTTGCGGCGGCGGTTTCTATCACGAAGAAGGCTCCAGAAAAAGTTTTAATATTTAATCTGATTTAATTTAATCCAAAGAAATCTTTGAAGACATTTCGGCAAGAATTCTTCCGACATCAAAGCCGCCAACACATACTTCTAAAATAAGACTGCTGTTAATAAGTACGGTTTCGCTATATTCCATTGTATCGACGTTAATAACTTCGAATTCAATGAAATCATCGCCTGCATAAACAAGCTTGCCATACTCGCCGCCTGTTGCCCAACGGATAAACATATATTGATTTTCATAATCTTTGAGTTTTTCTACTAAACGCATATAACCCTCATCCCTATACTTATTTATTTTAGTCATTTTTTTATTTAAGTCAAGAGATAAGAATTGGGACTTATATTATCAGACTATGCTTCAATTGAGATTTTTCGTTTTATTCCCTCAGAAACTGCAGGCAACGATTTACTACCTGTTTGCAACACAAGCTCTGCAGCTGAAGCAGGAATAGTTGGCGGTACAGGAATCAAGTCCAACATACTAACTTCTGTATGCCCTGATTGATTCATAAAATCTTTTATTATGCCATGGAAAGCGTTCCCGCCACCATTTCCATTGCCTTTATTGAAACAATCCATAATTGGACCGTTGTATTTTTTATACAAAGCCATAACATCATCAGGAAGTTTTTTCCCCTGTGCGAGTAAAGAAAATGCTTCCGCGACAAATTCATTAGGGGAAGACTGTGCGTATTCAGAGATTTTACCCGCAGTTGCCTGAATATCTTTATTTTGTAGAAATTCGTCAACAACATGCGTATATTTTCTTCCGAGAGCTTTCATTTCTGCCAATCTTGACATATTAGAGTAATTTTTTGCAGTTTTTGAATGAATCATGTGCCCTAATTCGTGATATAGCGCCTGATGAGCTCCGCGTTTGTAATTTTCGGTTCCCCCCATAGAAGTTTTACCAAATTTTTGCATAAACTGCGAAAACGTTTCATTATTAGTTTTAGCGGCATCTTTGGCACCTTCAATCAAGCCTCTGTTAATTAAAATAGTATCTTTTTTCGGCATATATCCCATAAAACCTTCGACTCCGTCCGAGGCTTTTACATCTGACAACTTAATTCGTTTCGGAAGTTTTACTTTGCCCATAGTATCATTATGAAACTTCGAAAGCCCCTCGGTAACCCATTTTGCAGTTTCGTAATCATCTATATCAAAATGTTTGATGCCCAAAATGTCTTTATTAAATTGTTTTATTTCTTTAACAGAATTCAGATTAAAAGGTAAAGCAGGCGTAAAAGTTTTCTCCGAAGCTTTAAGGATACCTACCTTGCTGCTTATTCTCGCTTCCATAACAGAATTCAGCCTTGATAGTTTGCCAGAAGCTTTTGTTGATAAGTTTCGCGAAACTTTTGATAACGCAGATAATAATTTTACAACTTTCATAAAATCCCCCAATAAATATAAAATATCCCCTGATATATTAATAAAGTTCTTTGCTTACAAAAAATTGCCTTTTTCTATAAAAAAAAAGCCCTACTTATACAGTATGGCTTAAAACAATAATCTTGGGAGGAGATTTGGGGATAGTTGTACATGCATGATAAGGCAAGCATGGAATTCATGTTACACATGTAACTAAAAAATTAATAAAAATTTACAATTACTTGATTTTAGTATATACTGTGTGCAAGGAGAATTGTCATGAAAATATTTGTTATAAACGGCGTAAATATGAATATGCTTGGGATTCGGGAGCCTGAAAAGTACGGAACCATGACATTGAAGGATTTAGAAAAATCATTATACGCATTCTCATTTGAACTGGGAATTGACATCGATGTTTATCAGAGCAATCACGAAGGAGAAATCGTTGAAAAAATTCATTCCGCCTATAATAACGCAGACGGAATCTTGATAAATGCTGGTGCTTACACACATACAAGCCTGGCAATTCGCGATGCTATCGCCGCAGTAAATATACCGACCGTTGAAATCCATATAACAAACATCCATGCACGTGAAGATTTTCGCCATAAATCATTGATTGCGCCTGTTTGTATGGCACAAATCAGCGGTTTTGGAACTGACAGTTATAAATTGGGACTCAAAGGATTAGTCGACTTTTTAAAAAGTGACAATTAAGAAAAGACCATGATGCGTACGGCATTTCTGCCGTACAAAATTTAATTTTATAATTATATCTATCTTGCCAAAAATTCTTTTTTGAATGCTTCTGTCAATGCAGCCGCATTTTCGTACGGATTTTCAATACCTTCTTTTCTGTATTGAGATTCTGCAGCGTCAAAGAATTTATTTGCTTTTTCAATAGCTTCAGGATTGTCTAACATAGCTTTAACGTCGTTTTCTAAAGTATCTGCACCGCTTACAAGAAATCTGCCGCTGATAGCCGAAGGTGATTTGGAAAGATCTTCGGTCCCTTTTGGCTGAATATCTGCTTGTTCGGATTTAACCTCACAAACTTTTGAGGTTTCAGGCTTTAAATCTGCTTTTGGAGAAAATGGTACTCCCGTATTATTTGGTATTTCTCTCATAGTCGCATCCTTCTTTCTTTCAGGAAATTCTGCATTCCCGATTGTTATCTCTTTAATCCGTTTTTTGCTTTAAAACATCAAAATAAAATTTTTTGCTACTTTGCATAAAAAAAATTACAAAAATTAATATATAAATCTCTCCCGTAATTTTTTATGTTATCATTTAGTATATACTATACAAGGAAGTAATGCAATATATGAAACTGACTAATTTATTCAGCGGTATAAAATCCAGAGATATCCTACAATATTTGCCGGACGCGGTTTTCGTTGTTAACGAAGCTGACGGGAAAATACTCCGAATAAATGATAAAGCAGCTAATCTTTTTAAACTGAATAAAAAAGAATTAGACAATTTATATTTTGATGAC
>CAOJDT010000022.1 GCA_948433295.1 uncultured bacterium | reverse complement strand
TTTGCTTACAAAAATTTACAACTTATAGGGATAGTCCTCTTTAAACTCCCATCCGTCCATCATTAATAATCTGGTGCATAATGAAGCGGAACTTATACACATTGATTTGGCTGACGCTCGTGTATTACAATTTGTACAATATGAACACCAATTTTTATTTCCGCCACATTCAATTACTGCCTTATCTGAAGGGCATATAACAAAATAAAATTTATCTCGACCTTGTTTATTAGGTAGTTT
Organism: uncultured bacterium; assembly: GCA_948433295.1. GTDB lineage: Bacteria > Cyanobacteriota > Vampirovibrionia > Gastranaerophilales > Gastranaerophilaceae > Scatousia. The sequence goes on along the minus strand of CAOJDT010000022.1, from coordinate 26,751 downwards.
TTTTCCGTTAATATCAACAATTAAATCAGTACATGAACCGTTTCGAACCTGCATTTCAACTCCGTCACTCAAGCTGACATTAATATGCGGGGACTGACCTGTTTCATCTTGAAGTTCTAATGGATTTTCATCAATTTTTATATATTTTATATACGGTTTTAAATATTTATTAAAAAATAACAGTGCAGAATTTCTGTTTGACTCATTATCATAAACGTCATCTTTTTTAGATATAGGTTCTTTATTCCACTCGGCAGATGGTCCGTTATCGTTCTCGGAAAGCATAATCGCCTGTGACATACTGCTGTAAAATTTTTTTAAACGTGTAGTCGCCTCTTTTTTTTTATAATTTTGTATAAGGACAGGCAATGTCATTGCTGCTACTATCCCAATTATACCTAAAGTTATAAGAACTTCTGCCAAAGTGAATGCATCTTTTCCTTTTTGATTAAAAATAAACATTTTATACCTCCTAATGCTCATGTAATCTAATTTTAACACATATTTACCCGACTGTCAATCGTGGAATTAGTTCCGATTAACTTAGAAAATGTAACTAATGAATAAAAATGTAAAAAAAAGATTTGGAAAAAATTTGAGAAGATTGAGACGACAAAAAGGTCTCTCACAGGAAGAACTCTCTCTTGATTTAGAATTTGACGGTTCTTATATCGGGAAAGTCGAAAATGCAAAACTGAACATTACCATAGATAAAATGATTAGCATTGCAGACTATCTGGATATTGATATAGTCGAATTATTTAAATAAATTCACTTTAAATTTTTATGATATAATAAAGCGGAACAGGTGGATTTATGGAAACAATTTCAAAAGAACAAGAAATAATTGATATAGTAAAAGAAACGAACTTGCAGCATATCGCGGTTATTATGGACGGAAACCGCCGCTGGGCAAAAGAAAAAAATCTTCCTTCAGCTTTCGGTCACAAAAAAGGCGTTGATTCGCTGAAAGCCGCAATGCGTGCTTGTGATGATTTCGGAATAAAATATTTGACTGTCTATGCATTTTCAACCGAAAACTGGAACAGAAAAAAAGAAGAAGTGGACTTTTTGATGAATCTTCTCGGAGAAACTATCAAAAACGAACTCAAAGAAATGCACGAAAACGGTGTCGTGATTAATTTTATCGGAGATTTGACCAAACTTAATCCTAAATTGCAGGAAATTCTCGCTCACGCCGTAGAAGTCACCAAAAATAACAGCGGAGTAAGACTTCAAATCGCCTTCAACTACGGTTCGAGAGATGAAATTGTTCACGCTGCAAAGATTTTGGCAGAGAAAGTTAAATCAGGCGAAATTTCATCGGAAGATATTACGGAAGAAATGATTTCGGCTAATCTTTATACAAAAGCCATCCCCGACCCTGATTTACTTATCAGAACAGGCGGAGAAATGCGGGTTTCGAATTATCTGTTATGGCAGATTGCGTATTCGGAATTCCTCGTCACAAAAATATATTGGCCTGAATTCGACAAAAACGCACTTGCAGAAGCGATTCTGGAATTCAAAAACCGTCAGAGACGCTACGGGGCATAAGGAAATATTTACCGAAGTGTTATCAGAAATTTATTTTTGCGGACACGCTTCCGCCCTGCTCACGCTATCGCCGCAAAAACAAATATTCCGATAACTTAATTAACAACTTCGGAACTAAAAAAGAGGGAAAATGAAAATAGTATTCGCAACGGGCAATCCGCATAAATTAAAAGAAATTCAAGAAATCGCAGAGGGTACAGACATTGAATTTATACTGCCTGCAGAAGGTTTTGACCCGATTGAAAACGGCGAAACTTTTGAAGAAAATTCTTTTATTAAAGCAAAAGAAGCCGCAAGAGTTTCAAAAATGATTTCACTCGCAGACGATTCCGGATTATGCGTGGATTCTCTCGGAGGAGAACCGGGAATCCGTTCGGCACGCTATGCAGACAGCCCTCAGGCACGAATTGATAAATTATTAAAAGCCGTTGAACCTTACGAAAACAGAAAAGCGCATTTTGCCTGCGCAATGACACTAGTAGACGAAAACGGCAAACTTCTATATTCTACCGTTGGAATCTGTAACGGTGAAATTGCTAAAAAACAATCAGGAAACGGCGGATTCGGCTATGATCCGATTTTTATTGTAGACAAAACAGGCAAAACAATGGCAGAATTAAGCGAATATGAAAAAAACGAAATTTCCCATCGCGGCATAGCATTAAGAAATGTTCTTGAATTTTTAAAATCCTCCGACTAGCGTATTTTTCTTATTGACCCTATTAATATATTATTATATAATTAATGTTGCAAATACAACAGACTTTTTAAAAATTTAATACAGGGGAGAGCAAATGAAGAAAAATATATTAATTCTTATCGGAGTTATTATAGCTGCAATTGCTGTTAGATACGGAATTTCAGCTTTTAACGGATATATGACCGGTAAAAAACAGGCAAAACAAACAGCACCGTCAGTAACGGTTACACCTGTTCGTGAAACTGATATCATCAGAAGCTTTGAAGCACCGGGTCGTGTCACCTCCAAATATCGAGTTGACGTCCTTGCTCGTATCTCAGGTTATTTACAAAAAAGCTACTTCAAAGAAGGCGATTTTGTAAAAGCAGGTCAAACTTTATTTTTAATTGAACCTACAGAATATGCAAATGCCTCAAACGTAGCAAAAGCTGATGTAGCAAACACAAAAGCCCAATTGGCTTACGCAGAAAAACAACTTGCGCGTGCAGAAGAACTTGTAAAAAAAGATTACATCGCAAAATCACAATACGACAGTATGCTTTCACAACGAGATGCTCTTAAAGCTCAACTTGCAGCCTCACAGGCAAGATACAACGACAGTGTCAGAAACCTTAATTACACAAACGTAAAAGCTCCTGTTGACGGGCTCGTCGGTATAATATCCGTAACACTCGGAAACTATGTATCTCCAAGTTCAGGTGCCTTAACAACTATTAACAGTACAAACCCTATTTATGTAACTTTCCCGATGGATTCGGAAGATTTTGCAATGCGTTCAAATAACACAAACCGAAAAGCAGAACTTATTTTCCCTAACGGTGATAAATATCCGAAAACAGGTATTCAGGATTTCCACGATAACAAAATCGACCAGTCAACAGGTACGGTTACAATGAGGGCAACTTTTGACAACACCGACAATTACCTTTTGCACGGTGAATTCGTAACAATCAAACTTTACGCGAACAAACCCGTCAAAACCCCTGTCGTTCCGCAAATCGCAGTACTTGAAAATCAGGAAGGCAAGTTTGTTTATAAAATAGATGAAAAAGGATTACCCGTGCTTACATATATTAAAGTAAGCGGTCAGGAAGGCTCAGACTGGATTGTAACAAAAGGTTTGAATGCAGGCGACAAAGTTATCACTGACGGCTTGCAAAAAGTTATTCCTGGACGTCCAGTAAAAATAGTTTCACAAGAAGAAATGGATAAACAAAAACAAAACAATATCACAACATCAAATAAAGAAAGTAATAACGGAATTAAAAAACTTTTAAGCAAATTTAACAAAGGGAAATAATAATGGCAGAAAATAAAGGTAACTTATTCATAAAACGACCAAAGCTGGCAATCGTAATCTCGCTTGTAATCATACTTGCAGGTATGCTCATGATTAATATGCTTCCTTTGGAAGAATACCCTTCAATTACACCGCCGCAGGTTGTAGTAAGTGCAACTTATGCTGGCGCGAGTTCTGACGTAATTGAATCCACAATTGCGGCTCCGGTTGAAGCACAGTTAAACGGTGTTGAAGATATGATTTATATGTCTTCAACTTCACAAAACGGTTCTTATAAGTTAACTTTGTATTTCCGCATAGGTTCAGACCCCGATATGGCGGTTGTAAACGTTCAGAACAAACTTCAGCTCGTAACTCCTCGTCTGCCCGAAGAAGTTAAAAGATACGGTATGACCGTTCAAAAAACAACAGGCGGTCCGGGTCTTTTGATGATTGCGATTAACTCTCCGACAAATACCTATGATTCACTGTACGTTGCAAACTACGCGTCCATATATATTAAAGACGAACTTGCCCGTATTAAAGGTGTAGGTCAGGTTTCGGTATTCGGTTCTTCGGATTACTCAATGAGAATCTGGCTTGACGCGACGAAAATGGCAAACCTTGGAGTATCTGTCAGCGAAGTTAATGCAGCGATTCAGGCTCAAAACATTCAGGCTCCCGCAGGGGATTTGGGTGTTGAACCTATGAAAAATGCGCAGATGATTAAGCTTACACTGAGAACAAAAGGGCGTCTTCAAAGCGCTGAAGAATTCGAAAACATCATCGTCCGCTCGAAACCTGACGGTTCTCAAATAAGATTAAAAGATATTGCAAGGGTCGAACTCGGTGCTGAAAGTTATTCTTACTTCTCACGTATCGACGGAAAGCAGTCTGCGATTATTACCGTTGCCCAGTTACCTGAAGCAAACGCTATTGATTTGTCCAATAAAATTCAAAAGAAAATGGCAGAACTGAGTAAAGGTTTCCCTCAAGGTATCGAATACAAAATTGAACGTGACGAAACCGAATTCGTACGAGAATCAATCAAAGAGGTAATTAACGCAATCGGGCTTGCGATTCTTCTGGTAAGTATCGTAACCTACCTGTTCCTCGGAAGCGCACGCGCAGCATTGATTCCGTTTGCAGCAATCCCTGTTTCGTTAATCGGTGTCTTTATATTTATGAACCTTCTCGGGTTCTCGATAAACCTTCTGATTCTGTTTGCACTCGTACTTGCGGTAGGTCTGGTAGTAGACGATGCTATCGTTGTACTCGAAAACACTCAGCGCCACATTCAGGAAGGGAAATCACCTCGAGAAGCTACTGAAGTAACAATGATTGAAGTACTGGGTGCAGTTGTTGCAACATCACTTGTATTGATGGCTGTATTCGTTCCAGTATCGTTTATGGCAGGTATTACTGGTCAAATGTTCCGTCAATTCGCACTCTGTATCGCATCTTCAATCGGATTATCCACAGTTGTTGCGCTTACTCTTGCACCTGCACTGTGTTCAATGATTCTGAAATCAGGCGAAGAAAAAAGCGACTTCAAATTCATTCAAAAATTTGACGAATGGTTTAACAATGTCAGAGATAAATATCTTGAAGGTGCAAAAGTCTTCATTAATTCATCGGCATTGACTTTATTCACATTCGGATTAATTGTAGTATTTATTTTAGCATTATTTAAACTTACACCTACGGGATTCTTACCTACGGAAGATAAAGGTGCAATCTTTACTCAAATTCAGCTTCCTGACGGTTCTACAGCATCAAGAACGGACATTGTCGCAAAAGAAATCGAACAGAGATTGCTTCAAATCCCGGGCGTTAAGAAGACAATCGTACTCGTAGGTTTCTCGGGTGAAAATACAGCGTTCATCGTATCGCAACTTGATGAATGGTCACATCGTAAGTCTAAAGATGTACAACTGGAAACAATTTTAGGCAAAATTCAAAAAGAATTCTCAACATATCCGTCAGCGACGGTAGCATCATTCGTACCGCCTTCTATTTCAGGCTTGGGTATGTTCGGAGGTTTTGAATATCAACTTCTTGATAAAGGCGACAGAACGCCTCAGGAACTTTATAACGAAGCAGTAAAACTTATTCGGGCTGCAAATCAGGACCCTGCGTTTTCAATGGTTTACACATCATACACTGCAAGTCTTCCACAGTTAATGCTTGATGTAGATGCTTCGAAAGCCATGGCTCAGGGTGTTGAAATCTCAGAAATTTACAACGCACTCGCAGGCTACTTCGGTAAATCTTACGTAAACGACTTTAACAAATACGGACGTGTTTATCGTGTATATTTACAGGCAGACTCTACATTCAGAGAAAAACCTGCCGATTTGGACAAAATCTTTGTTAAAAACAAATTAGGAAATATGGTTCCGATTTCTTCTGTTGTAAAAGTCAAAAACGTTGTAGGTCCTTACAGTTTGACGAGATTCAACATGTACCCTGCAATCACAATCAACGGTATGGCAAGAACAGGCGTAAGTTCAGGTCAGGCTATGAACGCAATGGTACAGGTTTCGGAAAAAAATCTTCCAAAAGATTTGGGCTACGCTTGGTCCGGAAGTTCACTTCAAGAACAGGAATCCAGCGGTCAAATAGGTCCGATTCTGGCAATGTCACTGGTATTCGTTTACCTGTTCCTCGTTGCGCTTTACGAAAGCTGGATGCTTCCGATTGCAGTACTTTTGATTTCGCCTGTAGCATTAATCGGTGCGCTGTTCTTCCAGTATGTCGCAGGCTACTCACTCGATATTTACTCACAAATCGGTCTGGTTATGTTAATCGGCTTGAGTACAAAACAGGCAATTCTGATTATTGAATTTGCGAAAGACGCTCACGAAAAAGGAATGCCTATTAAAGAAGCCGCATTACAAGCCGCAAAACTGAGATTCAGAGCCGTAATGATGACAAATATTGCGTTCATCCTCGGGCTTCTTCCGCTCGTATTTGCGCAAGGAGCAGGTGCCGCAAGCCGTCACTCCGTAGGTATGACAGTATTCGGCGGTATGATGGCGGTAGCGTTCATCGGAACCTTCCTCGTACCTGCGTTCTACGTTATGATTGAAGAATTCAAAATTAAAATCGCTCAAAAAATTAAGGCAAAAAAAGGTAAAATATAATTATGTATAAAAAATTACTTGCACTGACATTATTATTGACATTATCAAGCCCGCTTTCTGTGGCTCAGGCATTCGAAAACGAGATTAATCCGAAGGAATATCCTTCTTCGGACTCAGTGCTTCCGAAAACGCCCGAAACAGAAGGTGAAACGCTTACAATTGAGGGTTCTGTAGAAAAAAATATTGATATGAATCTCGAAAGATGTATAGAACTCGCACTGGGTAATAATCCGCAGATAAACGCGGCATTCCACGATATTCTCGCCTCAGATGCCAGAATAAAACAGGTATGGTCAAATTACTTCCCGCAAGTAAGCTGGCAAACAGGTTATACAAAAATTAAACAACTCCAATTATCTGACGCATTGGGACAAAACCTTACGTTTAATTATTACGTACTCGGTCAAATTACGCTTCAACAAATGCTTTACGACTTTGGTGTAACCCAAAATCAGGCAACAATCAAAAGATTGGATTATGAAGGCTATAAAACAACCCTCTCGGGTGTAATTAACGATGTCATCTATCAGACAAAAGACGCATATTATAATCTTCAATACGCAATCGAAAACCGCCGCGTAGCAGAAGATACCGTTGATAAATTCAAAATGTTCTACGATCAGGCAAAAGCATTCTACGAAATAGGAATGAACCCGAAAGTCGACGTAACTATTGCAGAATCAAACCTCAGCAGCGCAAAGTTAAAACTTATACAGTCAGATAATGCCGTAAAACTTGCGGTGGCAAGACTTAATAATGTTATGGGCGTTCCTTTTATTGACGAATACAATGTTCAAGACAGATTAACCTATATTCCCGTCGAACTTACGCTGAACAAAGCCGTTGATATAGCCCGCGATTCCAGACCTGAACTTAAACTTGCGGAAATCAAAGTTGAAGGCGCAAAACAAACACTTAAACTCGTCAAAAAATCTTACTTCCCGACACTTTCTGTAGAAGGTCAATACCAAATCGGTGGTAAAAGCTGGGCTTCCAACTACGGTTACAATATCGGCGGCTATCTGAACTTTCCGACCGTAAACGGTATGCTGATAAGAAATGAAATTAAAGAAGCCAGATACCTCTACGATAAAGAAATTGCAAACGCTCAAAATACCCAAAATTCAATCTATCTGGAAATTCAAAACGCGTTCCTCACACTTGAAGAAAAACGTAACCAGATACCGGTTTCAATGCTTCAAGTTAAACAGGCAAAAGAAAACTATGAACTTTCTTACGGCCGCTACCGCGTAGGCGAAGCAAGTCCGACAGAACTTAAAGATGCACAGATTCTTTATCAGGAAGCTCAATTGAATTACTACGGAACCCTCTACCAGTACAATTCATCAAAAGCCGCGCTCGAAAAAGCAATCGGCAAAAACCTCGTTCAGGGTGAAGAACCAATTGAACTCAAAAAAGAACCGTAACATATCTTAACATACTTCTCTTCAAAAAAGCAATTTTTCTAAGGTTGTATACTTTATATATATGTAAGATATAAAGAGAGAAGAAAGAGAGCAAGAGAGATGTTACAAACATCAGATAAAAAAGAAACAAACGGAAACGGACAATTCGGCTCGTTAACCCGCAGAAATAAAAGAAAAAGCACAATGGGATTCAGCATTGAAGACTATTGCTACCTTGAAAAAAATGACAGAAGAATGCGTTTCAACAATTCAAGAGACCCGATATATTATGTATTTGAATGCGTTGAAAACAGACCGATTACAACACTGGCAAAAGAATTCGTAAAAGATTCTTTCAAAGATATCGTAAACTTTGTATCAACAGTCGTTGCGTAATTAATAGGAAAAAGAAAAAGAGAAAAGGTTTTATAAAAAGGAAACAGGAAAAGGAATTTTTTAAAAACACAGGATGGCAAAAGCCATCCTTTTTTATTTTGGCATCTATATCCCCGTACATATTTAGTTTGTCACCCTGAACTCGTTTCAGGGTCTCCTTAGAAAGAGATGCTGAAACAAGTTCAGCATGACAGTATCACTTACAGATAGTGTAAACGGGGATATAAATGCTTTAAATTTTTACGTAACAATTTGCATAAAAAACGTTTTTATTCTAAAATATTAACACTGTTGAAATTAAGGAGACTATTATGGCACAACAATTTAATCCGCAAAATATAAATGCCCAAAACATAAAAAAAAGAACCTCTGTTCTAGTGTTTTTGAAAGGTTCAACCGCACCGCTGGTGCTTTATGTGGAAAATCCGCAAGAACTTTATGCAGAACTTAATCAGGTAATGAAATCCACTGCAGCCGTTCTTATTGAAAAAGAAACTACCGGACCGCTGAAAAAAGTCTGCTTTGTTTCAAATCAAATCGCAGCAATAGCTATGCAGGAAGAACAATATGTCTAATCACAAGGTTTTACTTGAACAAATCGAAAATTCAGACGAAAAAATTCTTCAATATCATTTTTCCGATAAAATTGAAGAAATAGATTCTGACGGAAATATTGAAGCTGATTTGACACTCGTTTCGCTGGGAGACTTTATTAATGTCAGCGGAAATATTAAGGGAACATTGAATCTTATATGCGATGTCTGCCTCGAAAAATTTAAGTATAATCTTGATATAAATATCGAAGAATTATTCGCAAAAGAGGCACTGTCAGAGGAATATGGACAAGAGACCGAACTTAAAGACGGGCAGTTCGTAACAGACCTCAACGGCGCCGACGAAATTGATATTTATGACTTATTGTATCAATCTGTAATATTAAATTTACCAAATAAGCAAGTTTGTGGTATAAATTGTAATGGGAAAGAATTTCTTAAAGAGGAAGACTTGACCGATCCGAGACTTGAAGTGTTTAAAAACCTCAAGATTGAGGAAAAATAAGAGGCAAAACCTCATCTGTCCCGTGGCATTCAGCCGTGAGGACATACTAAAATGAAATATAAGTAGTAGTAAAAATAAAAAGGAAAAGAAAAATGGCAGTACCAAAGAAAAGAACAGGACATTCCGCACAAGGACACAGAAGAAGCAACTGGAAAGCAACTAAACCTGAAACAACTAAATGCCCTAACTGCGGTGAAACAGTTTTAACTCACACCGTATGTACCGCTTGCGGCACTTATAAAGGTCAACCTGTAAGCTTGAAAGATAAAGCTGCAGCAGTTGTTGAAGAAAAACCGGCTAAAAAAGCTTCTAAAAAAGCAGAAAAAGTTGAAGAAGTAAAGGTTGAAGAACCTAAAGCTGAAACTGCTGAAGAAGTAAAAGAAGAAGCTTCTGAAGAAAAAGCTGAATAGTAATTTTTCTAACCCGTCATTGTAACGGTGACGGGTTTTTACAATAATTTCGGATAAGACTTTGAGAGGGATAAGATGACAAGAATAGCAATAGATGCAATGGGCGGCGACCATGCTCCGCACGAAATCATAGCAGGTGCTGTTTGGGGCGCTCAAGAATACGGCGTAGCCATTGAATTAGTCGGAAAACAAGACCAGATTGAACAGGAATTGGATAAAATTGCTCAAGAAGGTTTTCTTTCAGACTGCGGTTCCGGCGGTAAAATCAGACGTATTAGAATAGACTTGAACAAACTTGATATCAAAATTACGCACGCATCAGAAGTTATCGAAATGGGCGAGGCTCCGGGTCAGGCTATTCGTAAAAAGAAAAAATCATCTATCGTTCTTGCTGTTGACGCAGTAGCAAAAGGAAGCTCGGATGCGGTTGTCGCAGCAGGTTCTACAGGCGCCGCTATGGCATCAAGCTTGTTCGGACTTGGAAGATTAACAGGTATCGAAAGACCTGCAATTGCAGTTACATTACCTACAATGAAAAAACCGATTGTCCTGATTGATGCAGGTGCAAACAGTAACAGCACTCCTGAAATGTTACACCAATTCGCTATTATGGGCGTAACTTTCTCTAAAAATGTTTTAGGTATTGAAAACCCGCGTGTCGGAGTTTTGAATATCGGTGAAGAAGCAGGAAAAGGTAACGAACTCGCTCAAAATACTTACAAATTACTTGAAGAACATCAAGACAAAATCAATTTTGTGGGTAATATTGAAGGTAAAGAAATTTTCCTTGGAATTTGCGATGTAGTGGTTTGCGACGGATTTGTCGGAAACGTTGCTCTCAAAATTACCGAAGGCACCTCTTCAATGCTTTTCAGAATGATTAAATCCGAATTTAAATCAGACCTTGCCGGCAAAATTATCGGCCTTCTTGCAAAACCTTTCATGAAACGTATCGGCAAAAAAATCAACTATGAAGAATTCGGTGGCGCACTTCTGTTAGGTGTAAAAGGGATTACGGTAATCTCTCACGGAAGAAGTAAAGCTTACGCAATCAAAAACGCGGTTCGTGTAGCAAAAGAAGCTGTTGAAACAGGCGTTAACGAAAAAATTTCCAAATTTAATGAGGACTAATATAAATGACAAATAAAATAATTCCGCTTAAAATTGCAGGCGTCGGATACAGCTTACCGGAAACGGTTATCACAAACGACGATTTGACAAAATTATACGAAACTTCTGACGAATGGATTTATTCAAGAACTGGAATTAAAGAAAGACGTGTGGTTTCAGGCAATCAAAACGCTGTTGATTTAGGTTTTGAAGCAGCTAAAAAAGCTATTGAGAGAGCAAAAATCGATCCGAACGAAATCGATTTAATCATCGCAGCCTCATCAGCACCACCTGACTTATACCCTGCAATAGCCTGCCATATTCACGAAAGATTGGGAATCGAAAAGCAAATTCCTGCTTTTGATATCACAGCGGCATGCTCAGGATTAATCTATGCAATGAGTATTGCCAGAGCCTACATCGGTTCCGGAATGTATAAAAAAATTCTTCTCGTCGCAACAGATAACAATTCAAGATTGGTAGACTGGAATGACAGAGGTACTTCAATTCTCTTCGGTGACGGCGCAGGCGCAATGGTTGTAACCGAATCTGAAGACGGAATTGACGATATTATCGCAATTGATATTAAAGCTGACGGAAACTACGGACACCTTATCGAACTTGCGTTTGACGGTCACAACTGTCCGCTAGTAGAACAAAACGAAGTTCGTCCTGTCGGAATAAAAATGAACGGCAGAGGAGTTTATACATTCGTTGCCAAAATTCTTCCGCACTATGTAGAAGAACTTCTTGAGAACGCAGGTATGAAAGCCGAAGATATTGATTATTTGATACCTCACCAGGCAAATATCAGAATTATTCAAGCAGTTCAAGAACGTTTGGGCTACAGCGATGACAAAGTAGTTACAAATATAAAATATTACGGAAACACATCTGCGGCATCAATTCCGATTGCATTGGCAGAAAGCGTAGAAAAAGGTAATGTAAAACTCGGTTCCACAGCAATCCTTTGCGGTTTCGGAGCGGGAATGACCTGGGGCGGAGCAATCGTTCGCCTGCGCGACGGAATCTGCTAAGATTATTAAATAAATTTATAATTCAAAAACCGCTTCTTAATCAGGAGCGGTTTTTACATATCTTAACAATGCCCGTTTAAAAAAGCAATTATCCAGGGAATAAATACTTTATATATACATAAGGAATAATTAAGGGACGGGTATATGGTTGACTCAATTAATACAAAAATATTAACTAATGCTGAATTTGAGAAAGATAACACTCTGAAAGCTAAGTACAAATCATACGACCAGTACATTGCGGCTCAATTACAGACAACATCAATCCACAATTTTGATATGTCGAAATTGAAATCCGCAGGAAATCCTGCTGATATGTTGCGTGAATATTTTAACGCACGCCACAAGGCATTCAACGCTAAATCCGAAGAATTAATCGCAAGATATCAGGCACTTGCACCGATTGCAAGCGAAGCAAAAGCAGAATATAACGCTTTTATGACTAAACTTGACAGACAGAACGGTGACCCGACTCTTACACAGGAATCAAAATTGAATAAATTAAAAAATGCCTCATCTCAGGCAGAATTCGATTACGATTCTGCGTTAAAAACCGCACTCTATCACACGCACAGTGCGACCCAATTTTTGGCATAAATTTCAGCCCCTTTGCAAACCCGATTTGTAAAGGGTTTTTAATAACATGGTTGATTTTTTTTCTTGATATATTATGATTTTTTCTGTAGAGTGCTTACGCCAATAATCACTCACAACATAAAGGGAAAAACATTATGTCAATTAACTTGAAAAACAAACAAGACATCATTAAAGAATATGGTGCTAACGAAAAAGATACCGGTTCTGCAGAAGTTCAAATCGCTATGTTGAGCAAAAAGATTTCTGAATTAACAGAACACTTAAAATCTAACCAAAAAGATTTCGCAACAAAAAGAGGTCTTTTGATGATGGTTGGTAAAAGAAAAAGATTACTTTCTTACTTGAAGTCTAAAGATTTGGACGGATACAGAGAATTAATCAAAAAACTCGGTATCAGAGGTTAATTTTCAAAGACAAAAGATTAGGCACCCGTATCCGGGTGCCTTTTTTAGTAAGAGGGCAAAATGAAAACATTAAAATCAATGCGTTTACATATCGGAATTTTCGGCAAAACAAACGTCGGCAAATCGTCTTTTTTAAACAGGATTACAAATCAGGAAGTGTCGATTGTTTCTGATATCGCAGGAACAACAACAGATGTAGTGGAAAAATCAATGGAGCTGTTACCCGTCGGACCCGTGAATTTTCTGGACACGGCTGGGATAAACGATTCAACAGCACTTGCCGAAGAACGTATTGATAAAACAATGAAAATAATTAACCGTACTGATGTTGCGGTAATTATCTGCGATTATAACGGAATCGACGATTATGAAAAGGATTTAATTAAAAAATTTGATGAACTGAAAATCCCGTATTTGATTGTGATTAACAAACAGGATATAAAAGAAATTACGCCGCAAAAATATGAGGAAATTCTTAAACAAGTAGCGGATGAGAAGATTTTAAAAACATCTGCCATCACAGACAACGAGATAGTATGCAGATTCAAAGAAAAACTCGTAAAACTTCTGCCCGATGAATTTGTGAATTCACCGAAAGTCGCAGGTGATTTAATTCCTCCAAAAAGTACGGTAATTCTGGTAATTCCTATAGATAAAGAAGCACCGAAAGGAAGAATCATTTTACCGCAAGTTCAGACATTGAGAGATTTGTTAGACAGCGATTGCCTTAGTTATGTTGTAAAAGAATCAGAACTCGAACAGGCACTTGAAAATTTAAAAGAACCGCCCGCACTTGTTATTACCGACTCGCAAGCTTTTAAAACCGTGTCGGAAATTGTTCCCGAAAATGTTCCGTTAACGTCATTTTCAATTCTTTTTGCAAGATTAAAAGGAGATTTGAGCGCTTTCGAAGAGGGGGCAAAAGCCATCGAAAACCTCAACGACGGGGATAAAGTTTTAATCCTGGAAAGCTGCACACATCACGCAATTGAAGATGATATCGGCAGAGTTAAAATTCCAAATCTTTTACGTAAAAAAACGGGGAAAGAATTGGTAATAGAAAATTTTGCAGGACATGATTTTCCTGAAATAGCCGATTATAAACTAATAATCCACTGCGGCGCCTGTATGACAAACCGCAGAGAAATTTTGTCACGAATTATCAAAGCAAACGAAGCAGGAATTCCGATAACAAACTACGGAATCGCAATTTCATACTGCCTCGGAATCCTGCCCCGCGCCATCAAAATTTTTAAATAATGAGTTGATATTTAACAAGAAATAGGCTAAAATATAAATATAGTTGAGAGGTAAATACAAAAATGACAATTAATATAACCGTATGTATGGGAAGTTCCTGCTTTGCGAGAGGTAATGACCGAAACCTGGAATTTCTTGAGAATTACGTAAAGGACAACGGCTTGGATGCAAAGATAGATTTGGCAGGGGCAAGATGCGAAGGCAAATGTGCAAGCGGTCCGAATGTAATAATTAACGGTAAAGAATATACCGAAGTTGATGAAACAAAATTAAAAGAAATTTTATCGTCGTTAAATTAAAAAATTTAAAATCAATAGTGTTTATTAATATAAAAGGAGTTTTCAATGAATAATCAAAATGCGGTCTATACGTTATCAAACGAATGTCACGACTGTTACCGCTGCATAAGAGAATGTCCCGTAAAAGCAATCAGAATTGAAAACGGACATGCCTCGGTTATTCCCGAAAAATGTATTGCGTGCGGAAATTGTGTTAAGGCTTGCCCTTCTAATGCAAAACGCGTACGTTCTGACATTGACAAGGCAAAAAATTTAATCCGCGCCCAAAAAGATGTTTACGTTTCCCTCGCACCGTCTTGGAGAGCGTCATTTGAAAACTCAGCAGAAAAAATGATTGCACTGTTGAAAAAACTCGGATTCAAAGATGTATCAGAAACAGCACTCGGCGCTCAGGAGGTTTCCATTAAAACCGCACAAATGCTTAATGAAACCGAAAAAGGTCTTTTTATCTCAAGCGCCTGCCCTGTAATTGTCGATTACATAAGACTTTATATGCCTGAATTTACAAAATATATCACCCCAATAGGTTCGCCTCTGATGACACATGCCAAAATGCTTAAAGAAACCTACGGCAACGATATCGCTATTGTCTTCATCGGACCTTGTATCGGTAAGAAAAACGAGGTTAATTATTCGGGATTATTCGATGTTGCGCTCACTTTTGACGAACTCAGAATGTGGTTTAATGACGAAATCATTGATATCTCTAAAGTTGCAAAAAGCAAAGAATATCAATTTGTTCCCGAATCAGCGTTTGAAGGAACTCTTTACCCGATTGACGGCGGGATGAACCAAACAATTAAAAAATCAGGCGTCAATGATAATGTTCAACTTCTGGAAGTTTGCGGGTTAAGTTCATTACAGCGCGCATTGAAAAACCTTGATGTCGAAAAACTTGATAAAACAATATTTATTGAAGCATTAGCCTGCGAAGGCGGATGTGTTTCGGGACCTTGTATTTCATCTGAAAAAGCAGGGATTGTAATGGTTTCGGATATTCTAACAAAAGAAAAGAAGCGCGAACAAATTCCACATGAGCCTAAAACTGTTGTCGATTACAAAATAGAGCCTAAAATAACCGAGGATAAATCTTATCCGATTGAAGAAATTTTAAAAACGCTGAAAAAAATAGGTAAACACACAGTTGACGATGAACTTAACTGTGGCGGCTGCGGTTACCCAACTTGCCGCGACCTGGCAAAAGCACTTCTTGACGGTGATGCAGAGGCTTCAATGTGTGTTTCTTATATGAGAAAAACAGCAATCAGAAAAGCTGCGGCACTTGTAAGATGTATGCCTGCAGCAGTTGTAATGGTCGATAGCAATATGAATATACTTGAGGCAAACGACAGCTTTCTAAGAATGTTTGCTGGCGATATGTACGAAATATTCAGTTCGCGTCCTGATGGAATGGCAGGTGCAGCAATAGATAGAATCGTAGATTTTTCGGATTTGTTCAGAACGGTTCTGAAATCAGGTAAAGAACTTCACAAAGAACGCTATATGGTAAATGACCGACTGTATGATATAAGCATCTTCACTATTGATGACAATGAAATTGTAGGCGGAGTAATTACAGATGTTACACATTCTCAGACTAACAGAGAAAAAATTTCTCAAAAAGCACATGAAGTTATCTCAAAAAATATATCAATCGTTCAAGAAATCGCCTGCCTGCTCGGCGAACACATGGTAGAAACCGAAACTCTTTTAAGTTCGATTGCCGAAGATTATGACGACAAAGACGAAAACGGAGCCGTTTAAAAATGTTTATTGATATCGATTGCAATCAGACAAAAAAATATAATCAGAACGCATACGGAGATTATTTTGTTTCTAAAAGATATCCTGATGAAGCGCGACTTATTGCCGTACTCTCAGACGGATTGGGAAGCGGCATTAAGGCAAATATTCTTTCCTGTATGACCGCAACAATGCTTTTACGATTTATTGAAAACCAACAGATACCTATCCGTCAGGCTGCGGAAATTATTATGAACTCGCTTCCTGTCTGTAAAGTCAGACGCATAAGTTATTCTACTTTCTCTGCAATCGACGTAAACGACGACGGTTATGCAAAAATCGTTGAAGAAGGTAATCCTCAATTCTTATGGATTCGCGACAACGAGGTTATGGAACCTCCATACGAAATGATACAGTCCAAAACCTTCACAAATCGTAAATTAAAAATCTATAAGATTCAACTGAAACTCGGAGACAGACTGATTTTTTGTTCCGACGGCGTAACCCAGTCAGGACTCGGAGGAGGCAGATTAAAACTCGGACTCAGACGCGAAGGGCTTATTATTCTCGTCAAAGATAAACTGGCAGAACAGCCTGATATATCAAGTTCAGAGCTTTCTAAATACATAGTCAACCAGGCACGAAATATCGAAACCGACAGAAATCCGAAAGATGACATCTCTGCTTGTGTGCTTTATTTCAGAGAACCTCGGGAATCGTTGATTTTTACTGGTCCGCCTTACCACCAGCAAAAAGACAAAGAATATGCGGAAATGTTTGCAAATTTCAACGGTAAAAAAGCAATCGCAGGCGGCACAACCGCAAATCTAATCTCCCGTGAACTTAACAGACCGATAACAATGGATACGACAATAAGTATCGGAAAACTCCCTGCATGTTCTTATATGGAAGGCGTTGACCTTGTTACCGAGGGCATTCTGACACTTACCAAAACCCTGGAATATCTGGAAGCGGGCACGCATGATATTGACAACGCAGCAGGTAAACTGGTAGAATTCTTGTTAGATAGCGACTGCATAAACTTTATGGTTGGAGCAAAGTTGAATCAGGCGCATTACGATCCGGCTTTGCCGATAGAAATAGAAATACGTAAAAATATTATCAAAAAAATGGCTTGCGTATTACAAGACAAATACTTCAAAAAAGTAACAGTACAGTATATGTGAGGAAAAACCTCAAGTTAGGAAAGGGTATTCAAGATGAGTGAAAAAATTAGTGTTAAAGTTTGTTTAGGAACAACATGTTTTGTAATGGGTTCTGCGAACCTTCAGGAATTAATCGAAACCGTGCCTGCAAAATACGGTGACAAAGTGGAAGTTTCAGGAGTACCTTGCTTAGGTTTATGCTCAATCGACTGGGAATTTTCAAAAGCTCCTTACGTCAAAGTTAACGATGATGTAATTAAAGAAGCAACTGTTGAAAAAGTTCTTAAAGCAATTGACGAAAAACTCGCTGCAAAATAAGTTTTAAAAAAGCCCTCACTAAAAAATGAGGGCTTTTTTATTAATCTAAAAAGTCTGCACATCTAAAAATCGGGTCCTTTGAAGTTTCTATAACCCTGTCGGCTTGTGCTTTATCGGTTACTGCCCAGAGTATTCTATCAAAGAAACTGATATCTCCTCTTTCACTGATAGTTAATGTATCAAATTTATCCTGTTTTTCTAATTTTTCCAAACATTCCAAACCGGTATTGGTTGTTTTGTCGTAACGCTTAAATATATTTAGAAGTTTAGCGAGTTTATTAACTTTTTTTTCAGGCGTCAAAGCCATAAATTTTTTGGTGCCTTCTTTTGAAAGAGTGCAGCTGTGCTCGATATCATCAAGTCTGGTGCTATTAGTAGCATAAATATCAATTACCCTGTTACTGTCATCTATATGAAACGTATAAGGTGTTTTCGATGTTTTTGCTTCAAACATTTGTGCTACTTCGTTCCACATACGTTTGTTTTTTGCAACGTTTTTTAAATCAAGTCTTGCCGTAAAGTTTACGTTATTGTTGTAATTATTAGATATCATTTTCTAACCTCCTGATTATATTAAGATTGAACACAAAAAATTTTGTTTTCATGTTAAGAAACATTTACAAATCCTCAACTTACAATATTTTTGAAAAATTTTTATATTCATGCCATAATGTTATTATTAAATAAGAGTAGTAAAGAGGTAAACAATATGGCGATTAACACCCCTAAACAGACATCACATTTGAAAAGAGAAATTCTGGTAAGACTTATCAGATCATTTTTAAGCGATAATTTTGAAGAAAAAACACGTATGATTCCATACGATATGCGTCCGAAAGGTCACGAAGTGCCTTACAGATGTTGTATTTATAAAGAACGCGCAATCCTTAGAGACAGAGCCATCGCAGGATTAGGTTTCTCTATTGAAGAAACAGAAGAAAGCGAACTTCTCTCCAATCTTGCTGCAAAAGCGTTGGAAAGAAAAGAACCTGATGAACATCCTCTAACAGTTCTTACAACCGCTTGTAAAGGTTGTGTCCCTTCAAGAATTTACGTAACAGACCTTTGTCAGGGATGCGTTGCCAGACCTTGCGTAAACACTTGTAAATTCGGTGCAATCTCCGTTCAAAACGGAAAATCAGTTATTGATCCCGAAAAATGTAAAAATTGTGGAATGTGCGCTCAGGTTTGTCCGTATCAGGCAATCCAAAAAATCATCGTTCCTTGCGAAAACGCATGTCCGGTAGGTGCGATTAATAAAGGTGACGACGGTTATGCTCAGATTGATTTTGACAAATGTATTTCTTGCGGAAAATGTGTTTCGGCTTGTCCTTTCGGCGCAGTTCACGAAAAAAGCCAAATCATTGACGTATTGAAAAGCATCAAAGAAGGCAAAAAAGTTATAGCAATGGTTGCCCCTGCAATGTTCGGTCAGCTTCCGTGCTCCCCTGCACAACTTAAAGAAGCAATCCTTAAACTCGGGTTTGCAGATGTTTATGAAGTTGCACAGGGCGCAGATACCACAACAAGAACAGAAGCCGCTGAATTTGTCGAAAGACTTGAAGAAGGCGCCGAATTCATGACAACTTCCTGCTGTGCCGGATACAACGAACTAGTTGAAAAACATATTCCTGAAATGAAACCGTTCCGCTCAGATACGAAAACTCCTATGTATTATACTGCGGAAATCGTAAAAAAAGAACAGCCTGACGCTGTCACGGTATTCTTTAGCCCTTGCGTTGCAAAAAGACGCGAAGCACTTCAAAACCCTAACGTAGATTACGTATTAAACTACGAAGAAGTCGGAGCCTGGTTTATTGCACTTGGCATTCAGGTTGCAGAATGCGGTGAATCAGCATTCAAAGTTGAAGCTTCCGCAGAATCAAGAAATTACTGTGTAACAGGTGGAGTTGCTGCGGCAGTTCAGACAATGCTTCCGGAAGAAATTCCTGCGCATCCTGTTGTAATTGACGGTTTGACAAAACAAAACATAAGAGACCTCAAAAAATATGCTAAAAACGGTTTGTGTGATTTGGGCAATCTGATTGAGGTTATGGCTTGTCAAGGCGGCTGCTTAGGCGGTAACGGCACGGTTAATGCTTATAAGCCCGCACTCAAACAGGTTTCGAGCTACGTAAGTGCAAGTGAATCCATAAAACCTTCTGAAAAGGTTGAAAAATAAATAAATTTAAAGCCCCGAAATTCGGGGCTTTTTTTTAAATTTCTTTAATATATTTTTTTGTTTTTTCTCTTGTATGATTATCTACTTCAAAGATTTCGTCTAGCGTAGGATTTTTGATTACTTTGTGTTCGTCAAAAATCTTTTTCGTAATTTCGTAAATTTCGTATAATTTAATTTTTCCATCCAAAAATGCAAAGACAGCCTCCTCATTTGCCGCATTAAGGCAAGCTGTAGCCGTCCCCCCAATTTTACCTGCTTTGTACGCAAGTTTAACAGTCGGAAATTTTTCATAATCAGGTTTTTCAAAATCCAATCTTGCCGTTTCTGCAAAACTGAAACTCTTTGATTTAATTCCCTCAAAACGTTCAGGATAAGTAATTGCGTACTGAATCGGAATATGCATACTTGGCAAACCGATTTGAGCGATTACGCTGCCATCTTTGTATTCAATCGCAGAATGCACAATACTTTGCGGATGTACAACTACCTCAATATCATCATAATCAAATCCGAAAAGATGATGCGCTTCAATTATTTCTAAACCTTTATTCATAAGGGTTGCACTATCTACCGTAATCTTTTTGCCCATGTTCCAACGAGGATGAGCAAGAGCCTCTTTTACCGTTGCATTTTTCATTTCCTCAACGGTTTTGTGAAGAAACGGTCCGCCGCTTGCCGTAATAATAAGTTTATCTACTTGAGAAATATCTTTTATGCACTGGTGAATCGCGCAGTGTTCGCTGTCTACAGGAATTATATTAACCCCGTTTTTGCGTGCGGCTTCCATAACTATATCGCCTGCCATAACGAGAGTTTCTTTATTAGCTAAAGCTATATCAATACCGTTTTCAATAGCTTTTAATGTTGGTTTAAGTCCGATTTTTCCTGAACAAGCGACAAGAATTATGTCATTTTCTTTATCATTACAAATTCTTTCAAGCCCTTCTTCTCCCAGAACAGTGTATTTTGGATTAAATTTTTCAGCCTGTTGTTTTAAAAGTTCAGCGTTAGAACCACCTGCCAGAGCGATTATTTCAAAATTATCCCTGAGTTTTTCTATAACTTCCAATGCCTGAGTTCCGATTGAACCTGTGGAACCTATAATACTTATTTTTCTCTTCTTTTCCATATTATTATTATATTACAAAAAAGAAAAAGAATGTTATAATAGACACTTTAGTTGCAGCAGCAAGTAACAAAAAGCTCCCGAATCGGGAGCTTTTTAAAAATCTTTTATTTCAAAGCGAAAGTCATATCGGCCTCGACGCAAATTTTGCCGTCTACGGAACCTCTTCCGTGCGCTTTGCAAACAGGACCTTTGATTTTAACAAGTTCGATTTCCATATCGAATCTGTCGCCCGGTCTTACGATATTTTTAAATCTTACGCCGTCTACTCCCGCATAAAGAGTTAATTTACCTTCGAACTCAGGCATAGTCATCAAAATCGGCGCAGAACATTGAGCCATTGCTTCCAATTGTAAAACACCGGGCATAATCGGATTGTTAGGGAAGTGACCCTGGAAGAATTCTTCATTCATTGTAAGATTTTTATAACCCTTTGCATATTTTCCGGGAACACATTCTGTTACTCTGTCTACCAGTAAAAACGGGTATCTGTGCGGAATCATTTTCATGATTTCCATAGTATCAAATTGTAAGATTTTTTCTTCACTCATTTTTCTCTCCTTATATTTTGATTAATTTATCTTGTAATAATTTTGCAGTTTTGACATGAACAGCGTGACCTGCTTCTTTTGCAAGAATCTGGCACTTCAGATTAAGCGGGTTTACGCCTGTTAAATACAAATCTCCTATTAAATCCAACATTTTATGCTTTATAGGTTCATTTTCGCTTCTGAGTTCGGTTGTGTAACCGTCATCTTTCAAGCCTACGGTATTTTCGTATGTAACGCCCTGTGCAAAGCCAAGCATTTGATATTTTTTCAAATCCTTATAAAAGCCGAAAGTTCTTGCCTCAATAATTTCTTCCTGATTTTTAGGGTTATAATTCACCCAACGGCGTATCAAATCAGGATGATTGTAATTTACCGCATAAGAAATAAATAATTCATCTGACGGTAAAATTACAAGGCTTGTTTTTCCGTTTAGATAATAAACAGGCTCGCTGACAGTGTACTGCTGCGGTTTGTGCATAAACGGTTTATTAATTCCTGCCTGTTTAAAAAGTTCAATCCATTGTTTGGAACTTCCGTCCAGAATCGGAACCTCTGTTTCATCCATACAAATATCAAGTGAATCTATTCCGCAAAAGGCTAATGCCGCTGTAAGGTGTTCCGTTAACATGGCTTTAGACTTTTTGTTACCGAGAACTACACAATGGTCTGTCGCAACAACATTTTCTACTGTCGCTTCAAACGCATCTTCGCCCTTAACAAAATATCTGATTTTTCCCGTATCTGACGGAAAAAGTTTTACAGTGCACGGCTTGTTTTTCATCAAGCCGTTACCTGTTATTTTAATTTCTTTTTTTAATGTTACCATTATATTCCTTTAACTGCGTTCAGTTAGTCTTCTTTGTGAGCTTCTTCAAACGCGTTGAGCATAGGTTCGTATTTTCTGAATTTTGCAAAAATTTCCTGTGCATCTTTCATAGTTTTCAATTGTTTGATAAATTCTTTTCTCGGAACTGCCGGAATACCTACAACAATTGATTTTTCAGGGAATGATTTTGTAACCCCTGCTTTTGCTGTAATAATTGTATCCGAACCGATATTGATGTGGTCAGCAAGACCTGCCTGACCTGCGATTACTACTCTGTCGCCGATAACGCAGCTTCCTGCAATACCTACTTGAGAAACGATTAAACAGCCTTTACCGATTTTACAGTTATGACCAATCATAACGAGGTCGTCAATTTTTGTGTTATCGCCGATAACGGTATTTTCGATTGTTCCGCGGTCGATTGTTGTATTTGCCCCTATTTCAACGTTATTTCCGATTACAACTGCACCGATTGAAGGGATTTTGAAGATAACTTGTTGGATGTTTTCTTCTTTAATAGCGCCTTCTTTTCTTGCCTGTTCGATGTTGTCAGGATTTTCGGTTACAAAGCTGAAACCGTCTGCACCGAGAGAAACTCCGTGATGAAGAATTACGTCGTTACCGACTTGAACTCTGTCACCGATATTTACGCCTGCGTGGAAGAAACAGTTTTTACCGATTTTTACGCCGCCGCCGATAAATGAATTTGCGAGAATTTTTGTATTATCGCCAATAACAGCGTTACGGGAAACAACTACATTCGGACCGATTTGAACATTTTCACCGAGTTTTGCTGTTTCGTGAACCGTTGCGGTAGGGTGGATTCCTTTGTTAACTTCAGGTGCAACGTAGAAGAGATTTAATAATTTCATCATAGCCAAACGAGGTCTTTCAACTTCAATAGTTGTAAGTCCGTCAATTTGAACTCCCAGAGGAACGAGAGCAGCTTTAGCCTGAGATTTTGCGAGGTTAGCGATTTCTTCTTCACCCAATGCAAGCGCTAAAGTGTTTTCATCCGCAAGAAGAGGCGGTGCAATTTGTGAAATCTTTGCGTCAGCCGCTTTTGTCAACATACCGCCGACGATTTGTGAAATTTCTTCTACTGTAAAAGTTTTCATCTGTTACTCCTTATTAATTATTTTTCATTTTATTTATTGTATTTGTGGTGGACTTGCCTTCTACGAAGGTTATAAACTCAACTTTTGTACCGTTTTTACGCATAATGTCCGCTTCGGGAAGTGTTTCCATTGTGTAATCAGCACCTTTTGTGTAAACATCAGGTTTAATTTCATCAAGAAGGTTTCGCGGACTGTCCTCATCAAACAGAACTACATAGTCCACACATTTTAGCGCGCTTAAAATTTCTGCGCGGTCATTTTCGTTGTTAATCGGACGTTCAGGTCCTTTAATCGAGCGGACGGATTTGTCGGAATTGAGCAATACTACACTGTAATCCGCAAAAGATTTTGTTTTTTCAAGATATCTTACGTGACCTACATGAAGGATGTCAAAACAGCCGTTTGTGCATACCACTGTTTTCTCCGAATTACGTATTGCATCAGTTAATGCTTTTATATCCTCTCTTTTTACTAACATATCCCGCCCTGTTCAATAATTTTCACATCTTTATTTTACCAGAAACACGGTACAAAAAGCCCATTATTTAACAAAAAGTAATAAAATTTTTATACGTAGTAACTTAAAAAATATCCGCCCAGAACACGAGGATCTTCTATCGCGGTTGAACTTCCCGAATAGCACGCTCTATTTATATAAGAAGGCACATTATTTTCGGCTGTAATTTTTTTGACTAACCTCAAAGGTAATTTACTATTTGTCGTTACTGCTCTTTGCATAGTCTGTTCAAGAACTTCATTAGAAGGTGATAATATTCTTATCGGTTTCTGTTTTTTAGAAAATGGTGAAATTGTTAATTTTGATATATTCATGGGGTTCTCCGTATTTTAAAAAAATTCTAACAGAAATGATTTTTAAAATCAAATAAAAAAGCCTTTTTGAAATATAAAAAGGCTTTTATCAAGAAAGATAAACTTTATAGATTACGCTATCTGAAATGTTTGTTCAAGCATTTCGATTGTTGTTCGCGGAATTTCAAATTCTTCGGGGGTAACCTTGACTCCGTTGAGTTCGGCAGTTTCGCTTTTGATATTTTTGTTTTCTGTTTCTTTTTCTAATAATTTCATTTTTTTGTTCATAATTTGTCCTTTTCGTATGGGGTGGGTAAATGTTTAATATCTAATAAGTCCGGTCATAAATATTTTTCTTTTTATTTTCTGTGTAATTCATCAAAATGTGCATTAAGCCTGTTTTCTATATCATTTAACGCATTCTGATATGGGGTTGCGGGGTCAAGTTTATTAATGATTTCTGTTTCGCGCCTGAAATCGTCAAGAGGCATTTCTTTAGGCAATCCGCTATTTGTTCTTTTTTGCATTTCACGGACGGCATTTCTAACAGCCGGACGGCTGCCTATAGCATTAATTCGGGGCATGTTAATTTCCTCAAGTGATATATTTTGTATATGTATTATACATTAAAGAATGCCATTTGGCTAGTAGCCAAATGGCTATTGTTTATATTTTTTAATATAATCCCATTTCGATTACTTTTTGACAGATTCTTACGGTATTCAAAGCCGCGCCTATTCTGAGATTATCGGCAACACACCATAAAGAAATTCCGTTTTTGAAAGCGAGATTTTTTCTGATTCTGCCGACGAATACAGGATTAACTCCTGAAGCGTCACGTGTTGTAGGGTATTCGAAATTATCAATATTATCTATTACTTCGATTCCGAAAGATTTTTTCATTATTTCGCGGACTTCGTCAGGAGAGATTTCTTCTTCAAATTCGATGTCTACGGCTTCCGAGTGACCGTTGTAGACAGGAACACGTGCGGCTGTACATGAAATCGGTAAATCTTGCGGAAGGTGAAGTATTTTTTTAGTTTCTTTTACAACTTTCATTTCTTCTTTTGTGTAACCGTTTTCGCAGAATACGTCAATTTGCGGGATTACGTTGAAAGAAATCGGTTTTTTGAAGCATTTGTTTTCAAAATCTTCGCCTGCAAGAGTCGCTTTTGTGTTTTCGGTGAGTTCGTTAATTGCTGCGAGCCCTGCACCTGAAACAGCCTGATAAGTTGATACTATGAGTCTTTTTATTTTTGCTTTTTCGTGGAGCGGTTTGAGAACGAGCATTAATTGCGAAGTTGAGCAGTTCGGATTTGCGATTATACCTTTATGCTTTCTCAAATCTTCATCATTAACGTAAGCTATTACTAGCGGAACGTCCTCATCCATTCTGAATGCGCTGGAATTATCAATTAAAACACCGCCTCTTTTGACGATTTCGGGTGCAAATTTTTGAGAAGTTGAACCGCCTGCCGATGCAAGAACTATGTTTACGCCGTCAAAACTTTCAGGTTTTGCTTCTTCAACTGTATATTCTTTGCCTTGGAATTCGATTTTGCTTCCTGCACTTTTTGCACTTGAAAGAAATTTTATTTCATTAAAATCTATTTTTAATTCGTCAACGATTTTGGTAATCTCTCTGCCTACAACACCTGTTGCGCCTAAGATTGCGATGTTTGGTTTTTGCATTCTTTTTCCCTTCTCTTTTATAATATGCCTCTATTTTTAAGGCGTTCTTTTATTATATCAGCAAAAAAAATTTTTACTACATAATATTTTCAAGTCCGTAAACAAAATCATTTTTTACGGCAACATGTTTTACTGCAAGAAGGACTCCGCCCATATAGCATGCTCTGTCCATTGAGTCATGGCGAATTTTGAAGGTTTGTCCCGACGAGCCGAAGATTACTTCTTGTGATGCGATATAACCGGGCATTCTGACTGAATGAATGTGGATATCAGAATAAGAAATTCCTCCGCGTGAACCTTTTATTGTTTCGGTTTCAGGACAGTTATTTTTTGTGAAAGTTTCTTTTTCTTCAGACATCATTAATGCTGTTTTGATTGCAGTCCCCGACGGGGCATCTTTTTTCTGATTATGGTGAAGTTCAATAATTTCGGCATTATCAAAATATTTTGCCGCCTGTTTTGCGAACATCATCATAAGAACCGCGCCTGTCGAAAAATTCGGTGCGATAAGGCAGCCTGTATTATTTTTTTCTGATAAGTTTTTTAATTCTTCAATTTG